>CAXIAX010000203.1:0-1634 GCA_964021785.1 uncultured Flavobacteriales bacterium | reverse complement strand
ATGATTTCAGTCAATAATTTAGCCGTAGAATTTAGTGGGTCCACTTTGTTTAGTGGAGTGTCGTTTGTGATAAACCCAACCGACAAAATTGCTCTTATGGGGAAGAACGGAGCAGGAAAATCTACTATGATGAAAATTGTGGCAGGGGTTTCTAAACCAACTAGTGGTAATGTAAGTGCCAACAAAGAGGCAGTAATTGCTTACTTGCCTCAACATTTATTGACAGAAGACGACAGCACAGTTTTTGAAGAAGCTGCCAAAGCATTTAAGCAAGTTTTTGAGATAAAAAACGAAATGGAAAGGCTTAATAACGAACTGACTACCCGTACAGATTACGAAAGTGACGCCTACATGAAAATCATAGAAGATGTATCGGAATTGGGTGAAAAGTTTTACGCACTAGAAGATGTAAACTATGATGCAGAGGTAGAAAAAGCATTGAAAGGATTGGGGTTTAAACCCGAAGATTTTCATAGGCCAACTAGCGAATTTAGTGGAGGATGGAGAATGAGAATTGAGCTTGCAAAGATTCTTTTACAAAAACCAGATTTAATTTTATTGGATGAGCCAACCAACCACATTGATATTGAATCGGTAATATGGCTAGAGGATTTCTTGGTAAATAAAGCAGATGGAGTAATGGTAATTTCTCACGATAGAGCCTTTATCGATAACATCACAAACAGAACCATTGAAGTAACAATGGGGAAAATTTACGATTACAAAGCCAATTATTCTCATTATTTACAACTGAGAGAAGAAAGAAGATCGCACCAAATAAAAGCGTACAAAGAGCAACAAAAATTCATTGCCGATAACCAATTATTTATCGACAGATTTAAAGGAACATATTCCAAGACAAATCAAGTTTCTTCGAGAGAGAAAATGTTGGAGAAATTACAAATTATAGAAATTGACGAAGTAGATAACTCTGCTTTGAAATTGCGTTTTCCTGCTTCGCCAAGATCGGGAGATTATCCAGTTTCGGTAAAAGAAGTTTCCAAATCTTATGGAGATCATACGGTTTTTAAAGATGCCAATATGGTAATTTCTAGAGGAGAAAAAGTATCGTTTGTAGGAAGAAATGGAGAAGGAAAATCTACTATGATAAAAGCTATTTTGGGAGAAATAGAAGTAGAGGGAGAATGCAAATTGGGACACAATGTAGAGGTAGGATATTTTGCACAAAACCAAGCTTCTTTATTGGATCCTGACTTAACAGTTTTTCAAACTATTGATGAAGTTGCTGTAGGAGAAATTCGTACCCAGATAAAAAACATGCTGGGACGATTTATGTTTGGAGGAGACGATATTGATAAAAAAGTAAGTGTACTTTCTGGAGGAGAGAAAACAAGGCTTGCTATGGTGAAACTCTTGCTTGAGCCCGTAAATTTACTTATCCTAGATGAGCCAACCAATCACTTGGATTTAAAATCGAAAGACATCCTAAAAGAAGCGTTACAAGATTATGACGGAACCTTAATATTGGTTTCTCACGATAGAGATTTCTTGCAAGGATTATCCGAAAAAGTATTCGAATTTAAAAACCAGAGAGTAATAGAACACTTTGAAACGATTGATGCTTTCTTGGAAAGAAACAGAATCAAAAATATTGCTGAGATTAACTTGGGGTA
>CAXIAX010000202.1:0-1720 GCA_964021785.1 uncultured Flavobacteriales bacterium | reverse complement strand
CTACTTGTGCAATTTTGGGTACTAAACTCCCAAAAGGATTGTTCAATTCTTTGGGGAGTTCTAAGTCAGAAATATTGGTTTTGAAATTAAAAATAATGGAGTTGGACATATTTAATGGTATCTATTTTATAGTAACATTAGATGTTTTGTTTACTAAAACTTGTCCCATTTTTACCGAAATGAAAGAAGTACTGTGTTTTATCCATGAGTTGTTCATATTAAAACTAGAGTACACACGTTCGTTCATTTCAAACTCTTCGAAAGGAATTTTGTCTCCATTCCCTTGATCTACCACATAAGTTTGGTAAGTATTTCTTTTGTCGTAAATATACTTGTAATCAATATTAAGTTCCGATTCATTTGCAGAGCTATTTACAATCAATTTTGCTCTAGTATCTTCATCCGAGTGGTTAATCTGGTCTATGCTGTAAACTTCTATTTCTGTAGTGTAGGTCTCATCCAAAATAAATGGAAAACTATAGGCCTGAAAAATATAATTGAATGAATTCAACATGGTTTGAAATGCAGCAGGCATTTGTTCATTCATATATTCTTTAATTTTTAGTTGAACTTCTTTCTTTTTGGTTTCGTCTATTTCTACTTTAGATAGGTCTAGGTAGTCGTTCAATACAATGACAACCAATTCTTCTATCTTTTGCTTCATTTTCCTTTCATTCTTAATCTCGTAAGCCAAAGCGGTATTTTTATTTACTAAAAACGTATACTCAAAACCTGCCATTTCTTTCTGTAGGTTCACCATCAGCTTTTGCATCATTTTTTGAATAGGAGAAGCGTCCATCATGTCAGATTCTACTGTTACATTGTTATCTATGTTTATTTGTTTAAAAAGGACTTCATATACAGTATCCTTAAGACTCATAATTTTTATTTTGAAATTGGTATTAATCCCCGTAGACATCAACAAAGTGTCATTATTATAAATCACAGTAGAGTCTGTTTGGCTAATTGTTTTTGTTTCTCCAACATTCCAATTTACAATTACATTGCTGGCTTCTTCCTCTGTTTCTTGAGAGAAACCAAAGTTAAAACTGAAAATTAACCCAATTAGAAATGCATAAGTTTTAGTCATATCAATGTTTTATTATCTTGTGAGAGCGCAATTTACTAAATAATGAATTGTTTTTAACCAAGATAAGTATGAAACTGCGTAATGATAAAGAGAATTATTATGCTTTTATTCTAAGCTTTTTCTTTTTTCATCAAACGAATAAATACAAATAGGAAGAAGAAACAAAACAACCAATCGTTTATCCCATAAATAGAAAAAAAAGTTCCTGCCTGCGCATCTTTAGCGTAAACATCCGCTACCGAATTATTAAGAATCCAATTGGTCCAAATTAACCCATAAATAAGTTTTTCTATCACAAAAACTCCTACTAGCCATTTTACCTGTTGAAAACTCCAAGCAACCGATATATAAGTGATTCCCCAAACCACAATCATTAATAAACCAAAATTTGACATCACATCAGGATCTGTTTCATTGATGGTTGTATTGGTAAAGAAACGAGAGGAAATAAGCACGGTGGAGTTCATTAATCCTGCAGCAATAAATCCTTTGGTAATAAGCTTGTTTGATATAGTCATTTATATAAATTGTATTTTTTTTGTAAAAACAAAAGTTTGGTTTTTTAATATAGAGATAAAAACCCTTAACTTTACTCTATGGCAAGAATAGATTCTTTTTTATGGTCGGTAC
>CAXIAX010000201.1:0-1760 GCA_964021785.1 uncultured Flavobacteriales bacterium | reverse complement strand
AGTGGATTTGTTCTCGATACAATTTTTATTCGTTACGGCTTCGCTAATTCTTGAAACGACTCGAACTGACAATTACGCTCAATATTTCAGCACTAAAATTCTGTCATTTCGAGTGTTTTTAATCGAACGAGAGTGAGAGAAAAAATGTATCGAGAAGTGGCTTAATTGGATAGATGATTTTTATTGTCGTTTTGGTTTACAGTCACACTAAGCAGAGCAGAAGTGTATTCATTGCAATTCAAAAATATCTTAATGATTAGCAACTGCTACCATTATTTTTTCCAATTTCTTAGTCATGGTAGAAGTATAGCAATTGTAATTATTTACAATGATTGCAAAAGCCAAATTTTTTCCCGATTTACTTTTTACGTAACCTGCATAACTCTTCACACGTGTCATTGTTCCACTTTTGGCTCTTAATCGTCCGCTAGCGTAAGTTTTTCTACCAATACGGCTCATTGTTCCCGATTTTCCTGCAATAGGCAGAGAAGTATAAAACGATTTGTAATTCTTGCTTTTCTTCATATACCTCAATATCGAAGTCAAATGATAGGCAGAAATAGCATTCATTCTAGACATTCCACTTCCATCAGAAATATACATTCCAGAGGTATTTATGTGTTTACTCCAAAAGCTTTTTACTGCCATAGCTCCAGCATAATTACTGCCTTCGTTACTTCTTTTTTTACCTATTTGATTCAATAATGATTCGGCATATAAATTATTACTCACATGATTTGTTTGGTAAACAATTCTAGCGATAGAAGGTGATTTTTGTGTGTAGAAATTAGATCTAGTTTCTTCAGTTTTTAATCCAGCAAGCTCCATTTTTCGTTTGGTTGTAGCACCATATTGTATTTTTATTCCAGCCGATAATAAATAATATTCCAAATCCCAAGCCGCTTGGTAAGCAGGATCTGTCATAGATGCTTTTATTGTAAACTCATCTCTTCCTTTGGGAATAGAACCTTTTATTAATCTTAAATCAGAATAGGGTGCGCTATACACATAAGCATTGTCTTTGTTGCTGTTTGCAGCCTTTACTTGGTTGTTGAATTGTTGGTTTGGGATTACAGGAGTTACACAATTAATAAAGGTAGAATCTCCGGCATTGGGTCCTGAGGTAAAAGATAAATAAGTAAGGTTATCGTAAATAGTTAATCCGCTAGTTCCTGCACCATAATAATTTCCCATATCTCCCCAAAGCCAAGTAGAAGGAACTCCTTCGTAACTAAAATGACTAGCATCACCAATTACGGCTCCTTTAATTTCTTTGATTCCAAGTTTTTGAATTTCTGCAACCCAATTCAGCATAAAATCCGAAGAATTTTCATCTTTTTTCAAGTAGTATTTAGAACCCAAAGTAGGATCTCCACCTCCTTTTATGTACAAATTACCATTAAGAACTCCGTTACTATCAATTGTTCCGTCATATTGTAACGAAGTCTTGAAACTGGTATAAGAACCCAAAGAAACTAAGGCAGCTGCCGTAGTTACAATTTTCATGGTAGAGGCCGGCACAAGACTGTTGTAAGAGTTGTATTCTGCAATGGCAGAGTCGGCATCCAAATCTATTACACGAAAACTAATAGAGGCGTTTTCTAATACTTTTTCGTTTTTAATTTTATTAAAAGTATTCATTATGTTGTTTTGAGCAACAGCAAAAGTGGAGCTTATAATAATAAATGCGGTAAGTATGTAGTTCATTTTGTTCATAGAAATATATCTAATGTAAAAATAGAGGTTTGTTTTCTATTCTG
>CAXIAX010000200.1:0-1785 GCA_964021785.1 uncultured Flavobacteriales bacterium | reverse complement strand
ATATGAATATTTACCCAATGCCAAAATATAGCGAAGGTAAAAATGACGTATTTGTAGGGAGAATCCGTAGAGATAACTCAGTAGAAAATGGACTTAATATGTGGGTGGTAGCAGATAACCTTAGAAAAGGAGCTGCAACTAATGCTGTGCAGATTGCTGAGTATTTGGTGAAGCATAAGTTGGTTTAGTTTGCACTTCTCTATATAATTTCAATTCGTGATAACGAATTGAAATTATATAGGACTGACAGACTTAGTTTTACAAACTATGATTTTTTTTAAATGTTTTACCACTTCGAGTGATTTTTAATCGAATGATCGTTTGATTAAAATAGTCGCGAGGAGGACAGGTATTGAATGTTGTTTTGTAATACCTTTGTGTCATGAATTTAATCAAATCCGTAGTTTCAGCTTTTTGTTTGTCCAATTGTGTTGCTCACAATGAGTTTGATTTGGAAAAGGTATTGGCATCCGAAAGGATAGATGTGGCTGTAATGGAGATAGGGACTTACCTTAATTTTAAATCCAATTATGGAGAGAAATTGGGTAAATTAAATGATTCTCAGAAAATACTTTTTTATGTAGAAGCTTTGGAATTTGAAGTAAATAACGGAGGGTTTGATCAGTTTTATTTTAATTCGAACGGAGATTTTAGTAATGAAATTCCCAAAGCGCTTAAGCAAATTGGAGCTTTTAAAACAGCTGAATTAGTAAAGAAAGCAAATGCAGTTTTTAATCAAGAGCTTGTTCCAATTAAAAGAAATAAAAGGCAAAATATAATGGAGAAAATTGCAGATCAATCAGAAGTTATTTGGAACCAGTGTGACGAAGAGTTTTATTCCAATGAAGAGAATTTAAGCCAGTTACTGTTTGAATTTGTTTTAGCTCATAAAACTGATTTTGAAAATTAGCTGTTTACGTTTGCTTTTATTTCCAAATTCTTCTTCCTTTTCCTTTTCAATATCTCATTAAAAACTATAAGTACAAAAATCATTGCCGAACAAATATAAAAAGTTGGTGTCATTTGTTCTTTTTCTCCAAAGATAAAATAACCCAAAATAATAGCATAGACAACCTCTAGGTTTACTGCTAGATTAACAGAGAACGGACTTAGTTTTTTCATCACTTCTACACTTGCAATAAAAGGAAAAGCCGTGCAAGCAACTCCTAGTAAAAGCAAATACCAAATGTCAATTGTAGAAGGAGTCATTAGATTTTCAGGCACATCAAAAAACACAAATAAACCGACAGAAACCAATAAAAAGGCAAAGATTAATTCCATTAATGAAATGGTAAATGCATTGGATTTTTGAATTAATTTACCATTGAATGTAGAGAAAAGTGCAGCAGTTAAAGCAGCCAAAGAACCTAAGATTATTCCAGCTACCGGATTCTCGGAGTTTTCGAATTCGGAGATTCCAATAACGCTAATTATCATTATTATTAATAGTCCAATGATTACTTCATTGGGATTTAGTTTTCGTTTGTAAACAATGGGTTCTACCAAGGCAGTAAAGAAAGTTCCGGTAGAAAAAGAAATCATTGTAATAGAGATGTTAGCTACTTTTATTCCTCCAAAAAAGCATAACCAATGCAAACCAACTATGGCTCCAACTCCTGCTAGTTTCCAAAAAATAGATTTGTTTAGGATTAGCTTTTTTCTTGCTAAAAACATAAATATAAGTAGACTAATGTTAACGATAATAAGTCTCCACCAGACTAGTGAGACAGAATCGTAGGAAATTAATTTTCCCAATACAGCAGTGAATCCCCAAAGGAAAACACA
>CAXIAX010000199.1:0-1927 GCA_964021785.1 uncultured Flavobacteriales bacterium | reverse complement strand
TTGAAAGTAAGAAATTGGGATACATGGCTTTGCTTAGAAACTTAAGAAACATCTTGAATGCTAAGGTATCGCCAAAACACATGGAACTAATTTGTTCTTATTTGTGTAATGAAAATGCAGTTGCGAATTCAAAACAAATGCCTTTCCGTTTTTTAGCAGCTTACCGTGAACTAAAAGACATAGATTCTGAGTACACAAGTGCAATCTTAGATGCTTTGGAAGAAGCAACTATGATAAGCGCTCAAAATATAAAAGGATTTAACTTTTCTACTTCGGTAGTTGTTGCCTGTGATGTTTCTGGATCTATGCACCAAGCCATTTCTCCAAAGAGCAAAATATTGTTGTACGACATTGGATTAATGCTAGGAATGTTGCTACAATCAAGGTGCAAAAATGTAACAAGCGGAATGTTTGGAGATACTTGGAAAGTAATAAACATGCCTAAGAGAAGTATTTTGAGTAATGTAAACGAATATTACAGAAGATCGAATGAGGTTGGGTTTTCTACCAATGGACATAAAGTGATAAAAAGCTTATTGAACAAAAGAAAAGTGGTAGATAAAGTAATGCTTTTTACCGATATGCAATTGTGGAATAGCCACTATAACATGGAAAGCATTGCCAATCTTTGGAAACGATACAAGAGAATTGCACCAAATGCAAAACTGTATCTTTTTGATTTGGCTGGACATGGAAACACGCCAATCAGTGCACAAAAACAGGATGTGTATTTGATAGCTGGGTGGAGCAACAAAGTATTTGATATACTTCACGCTATGGATAGTGCTCATTCTGTAATAGAAGAAATAAAAAAGATAGAATTATAAAAATAACTATTAATTGTCATTCCCTTGAAAAAGGGAATCTATATCACGAGAATCATTCAATGAATAAGATTCCCGCTTTCGCGAGAATGACAGATTAGATTAAAACTTAAATAAAACTACAACTGCGTAAAATCTTTGCGCAGTTGTTTTTAACCTTTGATAAACAAAACAACAAGTTCTTTAAAAACAAGTGCCGTAAATAAGAGATACTTCGATTCTTAATCTACCGGTCGAGGGTTCGATTCCTTCTTCCAATCTTTGATTGGAATAGCTCAGTGGTTAGAGCAGTAGCAGAAAAACTCTTATTGCACAATTGCCTTGTTTTAAACTTATTATTAGTTACAAAATGTCGTAAAAGAGAGTTACTTCGTCTCAATTAAGGGGAGGAATCATGCAGTTGTCTCGTGCAGCAAGATGGTCCAGTTCGAATCTGGCAAGACATGCCCCGTCTCTCTCTTTGCCTTTTACTTTTGTGACTATCATCTTAACCAAGTGCCGTAGGATATGTCTTACTTCGTTTAGGTCAAAGGTCTGGGAATACCAGACAAAAGACTATCTAACTTTAGCCTTGGTTAATTATTATTTAAATTTAAGATGCCGATTAATTGTGTGTTACTTCACTTCCAATGAAAACAAAAACCACACAATGCTCATTGCTCTTAAACCTAAAAGGAGTGCCGCATAGAAAAGATACTTCGATCCAAAAGAAACACAATCTTTTCAAGTTCATTGCCTCCTTTTTCATTTTCAAAGAATCCAAACTTAGAGTTTGGGTTCTTTAATTATCAACCTATTAATTATTAAAAAACTTAAAATAAATAAAAACAAAATTATGAAAAACAATAAAATTATTGTTGTGGATTTAGAAGCAACATGCTGGGATCTTGATGGAGATTACCAGAGAAAACACAGTGAAATCATTGAGATTGGAATCTGTGTATTGGATACAGTAACAGGAGAAATATCCAAAAATGAAGGCATATTAGTAAAGCCTGAGAAATCGACAATCAGTCAATACTGTGAAGATTTAACTACTATCTCTCAAAAAATGATAGACGAAGAAGGCATTTATTTAGCAGATGCTATTGAAAAACTTTTTA
>CAXIAX010000198.1:0-1994 GCA_964021785.1 uncultured Flavobacteriales bacterium | reverse complement strand
AAATTATGTGGTTATCGGCAATTAAACTAGCCGTTTCTGCTGGAAGTAAGATTTACGAGAACAAGCAGAAGACGAAAATGGCAATGTCAGAAGCACAACTGATGCATGCCTCTCGTATGGCCCGAGGTGAAGAACAATACCAGGGAAAACTTTTAGAAGCTCGTCAATCGGACTGGAAGGACGAGGCAGTTTTGATAATTTTAAGTTTGCCCGTGTTGGTGCTCGCTTGGGCAGTGATATCGGATGACCCAACAGCGATGGACAAGGTAAAATTGTTCTTCGATATGTTCTCGCAGCTCCCGTCATGGTTCACAAATCTTTGGATCTTGGTAGTGGCTTCGATATATGGTATAAAAGGAACTCAAATTTTTAGAAACGGAGGAAAAAAATGAGACAAAACGGACAAAGATCACCAGTAAGATTTCCATACGGAAGTTCTGGTATGAAAAAAGGTGGAAAAGTTAAGAAGCAAGGATACAAAGATAGAAAAGATGAATCTATTGCTATGAGAGTTAAGAAAAAAAGAACAGCTAAACAATTAAAAGATGCTAGAGATGAATCATACGGTAAGTTTGGTTCAGCTGCTAAAAAATCTGGAAAGATCAACAGGTAGTTTATGAACTCAAGACGAATGAACAGACTTGAAGAGCTTGGTAGAGTTGATGCTGAAAAAGCAAAAACTAAAATGGGTAAAAGAAATCTTAAAGATGAAAAGAAAAGAATCGTAAGGGAGCTTAAAAAAGATGGTGGATCTTTAAAAAAAGTTAAGCCTTCTCAAAAAGGTTTAAAAAAACTTCCAACTAAAGTTAGAAATAAAATGGGCTACATGAAAAAAGGTGGCAAAGTTGGAATGGGTAAAGCTATGAGAGGTGGAGGCTGCGTTAGATAATGCCCGGCATTTTTGGAGTAGCATTAAGAGGATTGGGTATGTTAGGAAGAGGTAAAAAAGTTTCTAAAACTATTACTTCTGTAAAACCAAATGTTCCTAAAACTAAAGTAGAAAAAGCTAAAAGTAAATTAGCTATTGCAAAACAAAAAACAAAAGCATCTGGTGCAAGATTAAAACAAACTTTATTTAATATAAAACAAGCTGCAAAAGGAGATAAATAATATGAGAAAAAAATTTAAATTAGGAAGTTTAAAACCAGGTGTTGTAAAAACTGCTAAAAAAATTATAGACCAAGCTAAAGCTAAACAACAAGACAAAGCTAGAGTTAAAAAAATGGGCGGCGGAATGATGGGCCGTAGAATGGGTTATTCAACAGGATCTTCAAAAGGTAAAATACCTACAACACCAAAAGAAAAATCATTAGCAAAACTAGCACCACCAAGAGATAAAATTACATTTGGTGATGTTGTTGCTGGAAGAACTAAAGGAAAAGCATAATGGCAAAACTATGTCCTAGAGGTAAAGCAGCAGCAAAGCGTAAATTCAAAGTGTACCCTTCGGCGTACGCAAACATGTACGCATCAGCAGTATGTTCAGGTAAAGTTACACCAGGTGGCAAGAAGAAAAGAAAAAAAGCTATGGGTGGTGGAGTCATGGACATGACTAGAATGAGATACCTAAAAGGAGGACAAGTATAATGGCTGGAGAAACTCAAAAAGAACTTAGTAAAAAATTAGATACAAAAGTTAAACAAATGGCAATTGGTGATACTTTAGGAAATATAATTGTTACAAGTAAAAAATTAAGAGATCAATTATCAAAAAAAGATAAAGACAAAGCTGCTCAAGGTTTAAGAATGGGTGGAAGAGCTGGTTTTAAATCTGGATCTAAAGGTTGAAAGTTAGCGATGAAAGGTAAAGGCAGAGCTTACGGAAAGAATTCGTAATGAGAGCTTACTACTCAAAGGGAGGACTACGAGAATGGGTAGCACAGAAATGGGTGGACATTGGAGCACCGAAGAAAGACGGGAAGTATCAACCATGCGGAAGACAGAAGGGCAGCAAAAGGAAGTATCCAAAATGCGTCCCACTTGCAAAAGCCACAC
>CAXIAX010000197.1:0-1997 GCA_964021785.1 uncultured Flavobacteriales bacterium | reverse complement strand
ATGCTTTCTTGGAAAGAAACAGAATCAAAAATATTGCTGAGATTAACTTGGGGTAAATCTAACTCGTTAGTTTGCCGAAACGGCTTTTTTTGAGCCCAATTTCCAACCCAAAAATGCCATTGGAATATATGCTACAACTAAATCCAATACATTGAACCAAACTGGAGACGGAAGGGATTGTACCATTATAATTCCTCCGTATAAAAACAAAGCTCCAATAGCTAAAGAAAAGACCAATTTGTAACTAGCTGCAATTTTTGCAATGACAAAAGCTCCAGCCAAAGTACCAAGAGCATGAGCCAAAAACGGCATTATAAAATGCTTAGGTTCCATTATTTTCATAGCCTCTAGCAAACCTTCGTTTGTGGTCAAATCACTTCCTTCTGGTGGTGGAATTATAGAACCGCTTATCATGATTAATGCCATATTTACCGATAGGCCAATTAGCAATCCTGCAACAACAGCAAGTACATTTTTTAAAATAGGATTCATAGTTTTGTAGTATTTGGGTTATCCAATTTAAGTAAAATTAATGGATATTAGAATAAAGAAGAAGAATACTAAATAGGGTAAAAGTTCTATTTTTCTTAAGAATTTGATTGAAGATTAGTTTTCAATTTTCTCTTTTTTATCACAATAAGTGCTGTCCAAATTACCAAAGAAGCATCTACCATAAATACAAATTTCTGAAGAAAAGGCATGTAGTAAATTCCTACTTTGGTTTCGAAACCAAGGTAAAGAGCAATACTCAAAGCAAAAACCACATAGGTTAATGTTTTGAAAGGTTTGTTCTTGTATTTTACCAATTCGATAAAAATAGGGACAAAGGCCATAGAGCCAAAAACACCCGTTAGCGTTACCGCAAAATCGTGGTAAGACTCTTCGTACATAAATACAAAAATTGCCATAGCAATTACTCCTAGTACACGAATAAGCTTTGTATTTCTGTTTTTGTGAGCGAATATTCCAGGTAGAATATAAAAAAACGACATCATTGTAAAACTCAGCACAAGATGAGCAAATACGGCAATGGATTGTCCTGGGTTTTTTATTCCAGAATGAGTAAACTCATTGTTGGCATCACACAAAAAATTATGAAAAAAGCTATAACCACTTTGGTCCACAGGAACATTATCCGAACCACCTGGGTACAAACTTGCTGCAGTTATAAATAAAATGAGGTAAACACTCATTCCAACTATTGGGAAATAAGGGATGTATTTGGTTAAAGGTGTAGTCACTATTTGTTGTTTGAGCCGTGAAGGTACAAACTTTAGTATTGGGAAGAGGTAAAAGGGAAAAGACTTATTTTATTGCGAATACAAAGCCTAAATTTTACAAAATAAATTCTCCGGCCTCATTCTAAGAAGCAGTTTTAAAGCAGTGATTTTTCGCTAATGAAGGAAGAAGTTCCGGAGTGCACGGAGGAAATCACTGACTGAATCGAAAAACACAAGTTAAAATTGAGGATTAGAATTAAGCCTAGTCTTTTTTTGGTTCGTTTTTTTTGGCAATGAAAAAAAAATGAAGAACAGTCTTTTAAAAGTAATGCATTTTCACTTTAAGAATAAGATTCACTTAACCTCAAAAGAGTACTCGTATTTATCCAAACTACTCCTACCTGAAATAGTAAAAGTTGAGGTATTTGAATTTATAACTTGAGTTCCTAATAAGTCATCTACACCAAGGTATTTTTCTACTTCATCATAAGAGTTTGCCTTTAGTAATTCTTTGAAATAAATACGAACAATCGGTTCTAGTTCTATGCTTTCTCTAAAAGAATCTTCTTCGATAAAAAACAGAATTAAGTTGTCTTTGTTGGGAATAGAAAAACTATGTTCCATGTAGTCTTTATAGAAAATAAACTTTCTAGAAACTAAAGGAGCATTCAATTCATTGGTATCCGAATAATCGTAAATAAACACAAATATCTCATCATTTTTGGTGGATAAAGTGCTCATGTCTTCACTTAGGTTGATTGCTGTGATTGATAAAGT
>CAXIAX010000196.1:0-2105 GCA_964021785.1 uncultured Flavobacteriales bacterium | reverse complement strand
GTTTGGTCGTATACATCTACCAAGAATTTTACAATTCCTTTTGCAATGTCTTCTTCGTCTCTTTTTTCACCTTCAATTTTTTCTTTCACAGTAAACTTCACTCCAATTGTAGTTCCCACATACACAGGTTTTACAAAACGAGCTTCTTCCAATCCGTAGTTCAATAAAACAGGTCCTTTTGCAGGGTCTACGAATAATCCAGCAGCTTTAGATAGGATGAAATATCCATGAGCTACTCTTTCCTCAAAAATAGTTCCGTCAAGAGAAGTTATATCCATGTGAGCGTAAAAATTATCTCCACTAACGTTTGCAAAGTTTACGATATCTGTTTCAGTTACGGTATGTTTTGCAGTCATCCAGGTTTCTCCAATTTCCAATTCTTCAAAATGCTTACGGAAAGGGTGAACTTTGTCAAATTTGAAATCTGCACCCGTTTGGTATTGGTTAGTAATGGCAGTTAACATGGTTGGTGAACCTTGAATTGCAGTTCTTTGCAAGTAGTGTTTTACACCTCTCATTCCTCCCATTTCTTCACCACCTCCAGCTCTTCCTGGTCCTCCGTGAGTAAGCATTGGCATTGGCGAACCGTGACCTGTACTTTCTTTGGCACAATCGGCATTCAATACTAATATTCTTCCGTGAAGTGCGGCTGCACCCAACACAAATTCTTTGGCAATTTTATTGTCGTTAGTAACGATAGAACACACTAAAGAACCTTTCCCCATTTTGGCAAGTTCTATGGCGTCTTCAATAGTTTTGTAAGGCATAATTGTCGAAACTGGACCAAAAGCCTCCAGGCTATGAACATCAGTTTTGTTGAAAGGATCATCATTCAAAAACAAGATAGGAGAGAAAAACGCCCCTTTGTTTTTGTCGGCTCCAGTTACTTCAAAATCGGTTAAACTTCCGTAAACAATCTCTTGACTTTTTGCCAATTGGTTTACTCTTTCTGTAACTTCTTTTACTTGTTCTTGTCCAGCAAGAGATCCCATTCTCACGCCTTCTTGGCTTGGATCACCAATTACTGTTTTTGCCAATCTTTGTCCCAATGCAATTTGCACATCTTCAACTAAGTTTTCTGGCACTAATATTCTACGAATAGCCGTACATTTTTGACCACATTTCACGGTCATTTCTCTTTGTACTTCTTTTATAAATAAATCAAATTCTGGAGTTCCAGGAACAGCATCTTCTCCCAATACAGAACAGTTCAATGAATCGGCTTCCATATTGAAAGGAACAGATTCTTGTAAAATTCTTGGGTGAGATTTTAGCATTTGTCCTGTGCTAGCAGAACCAGTAAATGTAACTACATCTTGGTTTTCTACGTGGTCCAAAATTCCATTTGCCGATCCACAAATCAATTGTAATGAACCTTCAGGTAAAATGTTGGATGCAATAATTTCTCTAACTACGGCTTCGGTTAAGTAACTTGTGATAGTTGCTGGTTTCACTACTGCAGGCACTCCTGCAAGTAAATTTACGGCTATCTTTTCTAGCATTCCCCACACTGGGAAATTGAAAGCATTGATATGAATAGCAACTCCTTGTTTAGAAGTTAAAATGTGGTGACCAATAAAAGTTCCTCCTTTTGAAAGTGGAGCAATTTCCCCGTCAAGCGCAAAAGATTCATTAGGAAATTGTTTTCTAAGTGAAGCATTGGCAAATAAGTTTCCAATTCCACCTTCAATATCTACCCAAGAATCTCCTTTTGTAGCACCCGAAAAGGCACTTATTCTGTAAAATTCTGCTTTTTTCTCTAACAAATGAAAAGCTAAGGCTTTTAGCATTCTTCCTCTTTCGTGAAACGTTAATTTACGCAAAGCAGGCGAACCCACTTCTCTGGCATAAGTCAACATATCACCAAAATCTAATCCTTTTGAGGATGCTTCGGCAATTACTTCTCCAGTAATTGAATTGAATAATTCTTTTCCTTCACCTTCTCCATTTACCCATTTTCCTTGGGCGTAACTTTGTAATTTCATATTTATTTCGAGCTAATTTTATTGTAAAATTTTAAGAAAGTAAATATACAGAATGATTGAATAAAAAGCTAATTTGAAATTTTCATTTGCTCTTGTCATTCTGAACTTGATTCAGAATCT
>CAXIAX010000195.1:0-2114 GCA_964021785.1 uncultured Flavobacteriales bacterium | reverse complement strand
TCTAGAACTTTGTTCGTGTAATTGTCTTGCTACTAATTCTTTTCCACTTCCATTTCCTCCAGTAATTAAAACTCTTGCGTCAGAAGGAGCTACTTTTTCTATCATTTCTTTGATGGCAATAATCGCTTGCGATTCTCCAATGATATCGGTGGTTTTTCCTTTGTGAATTTTACGTTTCAGTACTTTGGTTTCTTCTACCAAATCACTTCTTTCGAATGCATTACGGATACTTACCAAGGTTCTATTCAAATCCAGTGGTTTCTGAATAAAATCGTAAGCTCCTTTTTGCAAACATTCTACTGCGGTATCTATAGTTCCATGACCAGAAATCATTATAACAGGAGAATCTACACCTGTTTCTTGTAATTTTTCTAGTACTTCTACTCCATCCATTTCTGGCATTTTGATATCACACAAAATAACATCATAGTTGTTTTTACTTGCCAAATCAAATCCAATCTTACCGTTTTCGGCAGTATCTACATGGTATTTCTCATTTTCAAGAATCTCTTTAAGTACACTTCTAATTGGGCGTTCGTCATCTATGACAAGAATTTTGGTCATTGGTTTTCTTTTTTATTTAGCTTCACAAAGTATAAAAATAAAGTTTTGTAGGCAGTATCTCCAATAAAAGTGAATTAATTGTTGTTAAAGTTTTGTGATTGACTACTGACAATGACAACCTCCCTTGTTTTAAAAACCGAGAAGGTTTGAAATAATAAACCCATTTTATTGTTTAATAAACTGTAACCAAATCTCGATTTATTGTTTTAAGGTTAAAAAAAAGAAAAATATGAGAGTTTTAAAATTACTATTTCTGTTGTTGCCATTTGTTTCTCTTGGGCAAATTCCTAATTGTGTGCCTATTCGTGGGGAATATTTATGGATGAGTGCAACTGAGGTTTCAAATGAGCATTACATTGATTATCTCAAAAATATTTCTGATGAAGACAGCATAAAAAATAGACCAAAATCGGAAATGTGGAGTAAAATGTTTGGAGAAAATGCCTCTATGGAGGAATATTATTTTCGTCATCCTGCCTATCAGAAATATCCTGTGGTAAATGTTGCTTACGAGCAAGCAACTGCCTATTGTGAATGGTTAACTTCTGCATTAAATCGCAATTTTCCTCACCAAAAAGTAATAGCAAGATTACCCACAGAAAAAGAGTGGGAAGATGCTGCGAAGGCAGGAAACAGATATGCTAATTATCCTTGGGGAACAGAATCTATGAGGGTAGAAGAAGGAAAGTTTCAAGGGCAATTACGTGCAAATTTTGTGCTACGAAAAGGAATAACAATGGCTGATAAATATGACATAACTGCTCCTGTAATTTCTTATTGGCCAAATGATTTTGGATTATACAATATGGCTGGAAACGTAAGCGAAATGGTGGCGGAAAAAGGATTGGTGAAAGGAGGAAGCTGGAGAAATAGAGCTGATTATTTAAGGATTGATAAACAACAATATGTGTATTCGGCTTCTCCAGAAGTGGGGTTTAGGTATGTTGTGGAAGTAGTTGAATTACCTCAGCCTAAGAAAAAACCAAAACACCTTGTTTTGAATAAAAAATTCTTCAAAAAGTATTTTGCTGAGATAAATGATACGCTTTCTGTGGGGAAATTTGAGGTAACGAATGAAATGTATAACACATTCATATGTGATTTAAATGACTCTCTTTTAAGAGTCAAAAACAAAGGATGGAATGGGTTATTTCCTTATAGTTCTGTTTGGACAAATAATTATGCCGACCATATAAATTTCAACAATTACCCAGTAGTAAATATTAATTACAAATTTGTTTCTGCCTTTTGTTCTTGGATGAGTTATAGATATTCTGAAATATATGACGAAAAAATAGAAATAAGACTCCCTACCGAACAAGAATGGGAACTAGCTGCAAGAGGTGGTTTATCAAACTCTCCTTATCCTTGGGGAGGACCTTACATCAGAAATAGTAAAGGAAATTATTTGGCAAATTTTAACCCAAAAATGAGCGAGGAGGAAAATGTGAATGGTTATGATACTTTATCACTTCACAACTTTTTTCAGACTCATTTTACCGATTTAGAAGATTTTGATGGAGAGGCTGTGTTAGCTCCTGTAGATTCTT
>CAXIAX010000194.1:0-2161 GCA_964021785.1 uncultured Flavobacteriales bacterium | reverse complement strand
TACTTCACCACAAACTTAAACGAATTCACTTGAGAAGAATTTGAATTAGAAACTCTTATTACATACATTCCTGCTTTGTAAGACTGAGTATCTATACTTGTTTTACTATCCGTAAACTGGTTCCCCTCTATTTTCTTTCCGTTTATGTCATAAATCACATAATTAAGGTTAGGGTTTAGCTCTTTAGACTGCAATACTAATTTACTATTTGCCATGTCATTGTTAAATGAAACTAAAATTTCTTTTTCTATTTCACTTACTCCAACAGTATTTACTTTTTGGTGTTTATTGAAGAAATCCCAAGCTACTTTACTCGCATTAATATCTTGGTTTGTAATTCCAATTCTAAATGCAGAACCAGGCCAAGTGTGTTCTCCTCCCACAATTTTGTAATGAATTACTTCCGTATTATTTGTTCCTCCTCCGTAAGTATATTTTATTGCTGTACAATTATCAGTCGTATTGATATCTGGAACAGAATCTATCACTGGAGTTGTACTCGTATTGTTGTGCGAAATCCAGTAGTTCAAAACACTAGCTATACTTTGTGTATTAGCATCTCCTGCGTACTTCACTGTAGAATCTGATGTTCCTTGAATTTGCAAAACAGAAATTGGGTAATTGTTGTTAGGCGTAACAGGAAACAATTGAGACATAGACCCTGTAATAGAAGCTACAGAAGCAATCTTATCATGCAATCCTGCGGCAAGCGCCAAACTCATAAAACCTCCATTACTCATTCCTGTAGAATGTATTCTATTTACATCAATGTTATAGTTGGATGAAATCGTATCTATCAGTTCCGATAAAAAGCTCATATCATCTACTGTACCTCCAAAATATGCATTCCAGTAATTTGCCATTAACGTAGTAGATTCATATGTTCCTTGAGGATGAACGATAATAAAGTTAGCGGTATCGGCTATTGGTCTAAAATCTCCGTAAAACATTTGCTGAAAATTATCACTCCCCAATCCATGTAGATTTATTACCAAAGGAACTGCTGCCGTACTGGAATAAC
The DNA here is from genome assembly GCA_964021785.1 of uncultured Flavobacteriales bacterium. Lineage (GTDB taxonomy): Bacteria > Bacteroidota > Bacteroidia > Flavobacteriales_D > CAJJDF01 > CAJJDF01. Next base: position 1,140 of record CAXIAX010000194.1, on the reverse strand, counting down.
TTGCAGGAATATACAGTTTATAATCTCTTGTTATTCCTCCCGATATTATAGTTTTATCTATCGTTTGTTGGGATAAAAATGGGAATGATAATAAGAGTGAGAGTGCAAGTAATACTGTTTTCATATTGAATTTAATTTTTTTTGGCTTTATAAAGTTAACTCATTTATATTAAATATGGATTAACTAGAATAATTTGCCAAGGCTCCTGCCAAATTCCTTTTTATTCTTCTTCGCAAATCACTTGGCTCTAAAACTTCTACTGACCTCCCAAACCCAAGAATCAACCGTTCCAATTCGAAATTGGTATGTACTTTTATTTGAATGATTACGCTTCCATCTGCTTGTCTTTCTAGTACTTCTTGCGAACTGTGAAATGGCTTTGTAATCACATAAGGTGCATTCTCTCTATTGAATCTTAGCTTTATCAATTTCAGGTTTTCATCATTCAACACGGTTACCCCAATCGTATTTTTATAATGTTCGTCTCCGTCAAATTCATTATTCTCGTACTTAATGTCCAACTCATACTCCACCCCTACTATTCTATCTAGTGCCAAGGTTTGTATGGGTCCTTCTTTTCTTTTTCGTCCCACAAGAAACCATCTATTATTAAACTCCTTTAAGATATAAGGATGAAAAATTATTTCGTTCGAACTTCGAGCCTTAAAAGATTGATAATCTAATTTTAAGCATATCTTTTTCAATATTGCAATGTACAATTCATCCAAAAACTGCAATCCTTTCAGACTTTCATTTTTATCCAAATGAATGATAGAAGTGCTATGCGTTTTCTCTGTATAAATTTTGTCTTCCAATTTTTGAATTATCCCTCCTAGCTCAGAGAACAAAGAGAAATCTTTGAACTGCTTTAGCATTTCTACCGTTTCCGACAATACATTCATGTCGTTCTCTGTCAATGGAATATCGGTAATGGAATACGAATCATCTTCGTATTTGTAGTACTTTTTATCGTATGAAATTATAGGCGCATTGTATCCCAATTTATCGCTTCGCATCAACTGAATATCTAGTTGCACTGTTCTTTTACTCACATTAATATCTCTTCCTTCATATTCGTGCAAAGCATCCGAACAAGCATCTATCAAATCTTGTAACGTCCATTGACGGTAAGAGTTTTG
>CAXIAX010000193.1:0-2175 GCA_964021785.1 uncultured Flavobacteriales bacterium | reverse complement strand
GGTATCCAAGCAGTGAAATACAAAATTGTAGCACAAGCAGGAAACTTTACTGATGGAGAAGAAAACGCATTGCCTGTTTTGACAAACAGAATGTTGGTGACAGAATCTATGCCTTTGCCTATTAAGAAAGCAGGAACAAAAGTATTTAGTTTTGATAAACTGAAAAATTCGGGTTCTTCTACTAGTCTCAAACATCACAAAGTAACGTTAGAATATACGTCTAACCCAGCTTGGTATGTGGTGCAAGCAATGCCTTATATGATGGAATATCCTTACGATTGTGCAGAGCAAACGTTTACTCGTTTTTATGCCAATTCATTGGCAACTCACATCATGAATGGGAATCCAAAAATCAAACAAATTATTGAAGCTTGGAATATAGATTCTCCCGAAGAGTTTTTATCAAACCTAGAAAAGAACCAAGAGCTAAAAGCAGTAATCTTGGAACAAACTCCTTGGGTGCTCGAAGCAGAAAATGAAACGGAGAGAAAAAAGAAAATTTCTCAATTGTTTGATTTAAATAAGATGAGTGGAGAACTAGCAAGAGCCTTAGACAAACTTCAAAAACAACAAAAACAGAGTGGAGGTTGGCCTTGGTTTGAGGGAATGAAAGAGAGCCGTTACATTACTCAGCATATTGCAACAGGAATGGGACACTTAGATAATTTGGGTGTAAAGAATGTAAGAGCAGATGCAGGAACTTGGAACATGACCAAACAAGCAATTAGTTTCTTGGATAATGAATTGACTCAAGATTTAATTAGGCTAAAAAAATACAACAAGAACTACAAGACAGAACAACATTTGAGCAATATTCAAATTCAGTATTTGTATGCAAGAAGTTTCTTCAAGGATTTACCAATTCCTTCTCAAACCCAAGAAGCGTTTGATTATTACTTGGCACAAACTAAGAAATATTGGTTGAGCCAAAACAATTATGCCAAAGCAATGATTGGACTAGCTAATTTCCGTTATGAAGAAAATGCTGAGGTGAGTAAATTGATTACAGCATCTCTTAAAGAAACCTCAATCGTTCACCCAGAACTAGGAATGTACTGGAAAGGAATGATGGATGGAGGTTACTATTGGTATCAAGCACCAATAGAAACTCAGGCTTTGATGATTGAGTTATTTGATGTAGTAGCAAACGATCAAGAAACGGTAAATGAATTGAAAACTTGGTTACTGAAACAAAAACAAACAACCGATTGGAAAACAACCAAGGCAACTGCCGAAGCTTGTTATGCTTTATTACTAAACGGAACCGATTTATTGGCAAATGATGAGAAAGTAGCGATCAAAGTTGGAAATATAGACATTGCTTATTCGGGAACAGATTCTCCAACAAAGAGAGTTGTGAAAGCAAATGAAGGAACAGGCTATTTCAAAACTTCTTGGAATGGTGCAGGGGTAACTCCAACTATGGGAACAGTTTCTGTTACCAAAAAAAGTGACGGAGTAGCTTGGGGAGCTTTGTACTGGCAATATTTTGAGGATTTGGATAAAATCACACCTCACGATACACCACTTAAGATTAATAAGAAATTATTCATTGAGAAAAACACAGAGAAAGGAAAAGTGTTGGATCCAATCTCGGAGAATAATGTATTGAATGTAGGAGATAAAATAATCGTAAGAATAGAAATAGAAGTAGACCGAAACATGGAATACATTCACATGAAAGACATGCGAGCTTCAGGATTCGAACCTATAAACGTAATCTCTAGGTACAAATGGCAAGATGGTTTAGGATACTACGAAAGCACGAAAGATGCAAGTACAGATTTCTTTATGGATTACCTTCCTCGTGGAACTTACGTATTCGAATACCCACTGAGAGCTTCTCAAAAAGGAAATTTCTCAAACGGAATTACAAGTATTCAATGTATGTATGCCCCAGAATTTGGAAGCCACAGTGAAGGGATTAGGGTTGAGGTTAAATAGATATTCGGATTTTAGATTCTCGGATATTCAGACTTTTGGATGCTTGTGTTAGTTCTCGATACAATTTCAATTCGTTCACACTCATTGAAATCACTCGAACTGACAAAAATTAACTTGTCAGTTCGAGTGGTTTTTCACAACCGAGAGGTTGAGAAAAATTGTATCGAAAACCTTTCCATCTGTCATTCTGGACTTGATCCAGAATCTAAGGTTTTACGAAGAATCAAGAGG
>CAXIAX010000192.1:0-2227 GCA_964021785.1 uncultured Flavobacteriales bacterium | reverse complement strand
ATATAAAAGCAGGACTAATCGTAGTTATTTGCTTTTCTATCATGGTTTATTGGTTAGGTAATCATACCGATTCGGATGTGGTGATATGGGATTCTATCATAAGCGCTTTTGCCTGGGCAGGAATGTGGCTTATGGCAAGAAGAAAAATAGAAAACTGGGTATTTTTAAATATTAGTAATTTTATTGCAATCCCATTGTTGATTTACAAAGAGTTGTATATCTATGCTGGGTTAACCTTGTTTTTGTTCGTAGTGGCAATATCGGGATACATAGAGTGGCGTAAAATTATTAAAGCAAGAAATGAACATGATGATTGAATTGAATGAATGTGATTTTAGTGGTAATGTATTTTCTGCCTCTGTTTTAGAATATGTGAACAAACATAATCTTTGGGGTATTTGGGTTCCAAAACTTTATGGCGGACTAGAATGCTCGTTTAAGGAAGGTTTAAATAAACTACAAGAGTTAGCCAAAACGGATGGTAGTTTAGGATGGACAGTAACACTATGCAGTGGAGCCAATTTTTTTATCGGTAATCTAAAACCCAATATCGCTAGTGAAATATTTAAACCCAATGAAACTACAATATTGGGGGGTAGTGGAGGTGTGTTTGGTGAAGCTCATAAAGTAGAAGGAGGCTACCAAATAGATGGAACTTGGCACTATGCAACTGGAGCAAACTACTTGACTCATTTTACCTTAAATGCTAAAATATTTGAAAATGGAATACAGGTTTTAAATGAAGAAGGACAGCCTTTGGTATTGTCTTTTATTCTGCCAAAAAGCAAAGTAGAAGTAATTGAGAATTGGGATACTATTGGATTAAAAGCATCTGTTACTCATTCGTTCAAAGTGGTAAATGCTTTGGTTAGTGAAGATTTTAGCTTTCTGTATAATGTATCTTATCACAATCAGGCTATATTTAAAATACCTTTTACTGTTTTTGCAGATCTCACTCTATGGGTAAATTATATAGGAATGGTACAACATTTTTTGGCAGAATCTCAATACAAGCAAGAACATGCTACTTATTTGGAGTTAAAAAACTCGGTAACTAGGGCAGAGGATAAGTTATATGAATTGGCAGACTCTATTGAACAACAAATTAGTGTTGGCGAAAATATTAGTCAATCGTTCATTGATGAAGTACACGCAACAGGTTCTGAATCTGTAAAAGAATTGTCAGGTAATATTGTTGCTCTTTTTCCTTTTTTGGGTGTGAAAGCAGTAAGAGAAAGTAACGGATTACATCAAATTTTCAATGACTTCTTTACAGCAACTCAGCATCATATTTTTACAAGGTAGAATGTTGAACTATTCACTTATTTAAGAATGTTATTTAGTGCTTTTTCAAGAGTAGGAAAAAGAAAGGAATAACCAGAATCTTCTACTTTTTTGCTGGAGATCGGACTCCCTTCTAAAGCAATTATTGCTTGTTCTCCCATCAATAATTTAAGCGCAAAAGCCGGTACATTTGGAAACCAAAAGGGTTTGCCAAGAACTTTAGCCACAGTTTTAGAAAACTCTTGGTTGTTGTATTTCTCAGGAGCAACTCCATTGTATGGGCCATTCATTTTTTCATTTTCAATGGCGTGAACATACAAGTTGCAAATATCGTCTAGGTGAATCCAGGGCATGGCTTGTTTTCCTGTTCCTAATCCAGATCCTATTCCTAGTTTTATTGGAGTCAATAATTTGGCTAATGCTCCATCATTCTTATCTAATACAACTCCTGTTCTTATGATTACGGTTCTTATATTCAGTTTGTTGAATTGCAAAGCACTACTTTCCCATTCTTCGCATACTTTAGCAAGGAAATCTTCTCCCGGTTTGTCTGTTTCTACAAATGTTTTTTCGGTCGTTTTCATTCCGTAATACCCAATAGCCGAAGACGAAATAAATCCTTTTAGGTTTGGATTGTGTTGTTTTACAGCATCCAATAATAATGCGCCAGACTGAATTCTGCTGTCAATAATTTCTTTCTTTCGTGCATCAGTCCATCTTCCTTCTCCCACATTAGCGCCCGCTAGATGAATGATATAATCGGCTTTTGCAATAGCCTCTGTTTCTATTTCATTCTTCGCAATATCCCAAGTGTAGTAAGTTGCTTTGTCAGATTTTTTTTTGGAACGACTCAGTATAGAAACTTCGTGCCCCTTCTTCAATAAAATCTCTGTTAATCGTTTTCCAATTAATCCTGTTCCTCCTGTTATTAGTATGTTCATTT
>CAXIAX010000191.1:0-2253 GCA_964021785.1 uncultured Flavobacteriales bacterium | reverse complement strand
CATCAGTAAAGTTTCCTGCTTGTGCTACAATTTTGTATTTCACTGCTTGGATACCGAAAGGGATTTCTATTTGCCATTCTACTGATGTGCTTTGTTCAGCTTTGGTATAAAACTTTTTTATTGCTCCTGAAAAACTATTATTATATGCCATTTGCTTCTCTATACCTTTCTCATCAGCATGGTCATTTTGAAGTAATAATCCTTTTTTAGGAACATTCTTTAACAAAACATCAATCGGCTCATTCGTCAAAGCATCAAACAAAAACAACTGAGCTGTTCCTGATAAATCCTTTTCTGAAATATTACTAATCTTACTCGAAATAGTAATCTTATCTCCTTCTCTCAAGAATCTTGGGACATTGGGCACAACCATTAAATCTTTTTGAGTAATGATTTCTTTTTGGATGTTTCCAATTCTCATGTCTTTGGTGTGAGCCAATCCCAAAAATTTCCATTTGGTAAGAGCCTCAGGCATTTCAAACTCAAAACTTATATTCCCATTTCTATCTGTAGTAAGATGTGGTAAAAAGAAAGCCGTTTCGTTAAAATTGGTTCTTGCTTTTACTTGGGATAAATCTGCACCCAATACTTTTGTCTTAAACTCATTTCCTCTAAAATCTTGAAATTCGTCATATTCCATTTCTTCTTTATCTTCAGATTCTGGTGTAGAAACTCCTGTTGATGGTAAACCATCTTGGGACATATCCATTCTATTATTAGAAACAACTCCTAAAGAAGAACTTTTAATACTTTCTTCAAAATTATCACTTACTTCTATTGGAGCATAAGCACCATCTCTTTTACTTTTATATGAATAACCTGAAAATCTTTTATAACTATAAAACCTCATCCCAAACCAATTCAGTGTGGCATAAGATTTTGAGGGAACACTCACATAACGATTATTCCATTCATTTTGAATTAAAGATGCATTTTCTAAATTAAACCCATTCCTGAAATTATAGGCTCTTTGACTGTAATAACTGCTATAGATATTAATTCCAAACGAGTTACTTGCAAATTCATCCAAAGAAGCGTCATACATTGTTCCTAATAGTTCTGCCATAACTCTGTCTCCTTGTTTTCCTTTAATGTTTACTTTCCATTTCTCCTTTTGCCCTGGCAATAGTTTATTTCTAAATGTCTCGAAAGTAATGTCCAATTGCTTATTGGAAAATGGAACAACTGCCGTAAAGTTTTTCATAAACACATGATTATCCTTCACAAACACAACATGAGCCGTTAATCCTCCTCTGTGCTTTTCTTCTATTGGAATTTCTATTCGCTTTTGCTCGTTATTCAAAGTCATCCATTTTTTACTAAAGATTTTACCTTGATGCTCCAACTCTACCATAACTTTCACGTTACTGGCTTTTGTCCCAATAAGAAATACTGCTGTTTCGCCAGGTTCTCCTGTACTTACTTCTTCTTTGGTCCATAAATATTCGTAAGTAGGAATTATAGTTGCTTTGTCGTCATACACAGTAAATAGTTTTACCTCTTTCACTTCATTCCCAAATTTATCTTTAGAAGTAATTACCGCTTGGTATCTTCCCAATTCATAACTAGACAAATTAGTTATCGTTAACTCATTGCTCGTTTTAGTATCAAAAGAATAAGAAGTAATTTTTGTTTTTCCCTCTTCTTCCAATTCGTTCTCTGTTTTGTTTCCGTAATTTCTGTTTGGAAACATTGCATCATGTTCTTCTTTAGAAATTAAAAACAAATCTGGATTACCCCATTTTTCGTTATGAATTATTCTATCCTTCCCCTTTAGTTTATAGATAACAACTTCTCCTTTGGCTTCTATCTTTTCTCCATTGAGATTGGTGGTGGTTAATCCAAATTTATTGTCTTCCCTTTTATTTACTTTTTGAGGAATAGCAACATTCACAACAAGTGAATTGTAACCCACACTCACAGTTTGTGAGGTACTTCTTGTTTCTCCGTTCAAATCGGTAACATCTGCCGTGATTTGATAAGAAAAAGTAGGACTAAATTTCTTGTTTACCGATTCATCCGAAACTGCATAAAAATTTACTGTAAATACTCCTTTTTCATCCGTAGTGGTTTCTCCATTGGTAATTTCTACCTCAGCAGAATTAGGCTGATAACCGTAATAATACCAACACCACCAAGGAAAAGAAGCTGTACGTGAAACTCTGTAAGTTACTTTAGCCCCATCAATCATGTTCCCTGCAAAAGCTTTGGCAACTCCTTCTACTTTTATATTATCGCCTAGCTTATATTCTC
>CAXIAX010000190.1:0-2289 GCA_964021785.1 uncultured Flavobacteriales bacterium | reverse complement strand
AAAAATGTAATCGAATAAATTTAACACAAGATATTTCTTAGGAGAAAGGGGATAAAGCGGGAATAATAAAAAACCAGCAACAAGAACCTTGTAACCAGCAACTAGTAAAACATGAACAAAAAAACACTAAATAGCGAACTAGAAAGGCTAACAGTAGAAGAATTTAAAGCAGAGGAAAAAACACCTTTGATTGTAATTTTGGATAATATCCGAAGTCTTGCCAACATTGGTTCTGTGTTTAGAACAGGTGATGCTTTTAGAATAGAAAAAGTGTATTTGTGTGGTTACACAGCACAGCCACCACACAGAGAGATTCAAAAAACAGCCTTGGGAGCTTCTAAATCTGTAGATTGGGAACACAGAGAAGATATTTTTGGATTGATGGATGAATTGCTAAACGAAGATGTGGAGATTTACTCTATCGAACAAACGAGTGATTCAATAATGCTTGATGATTTTCAGCCAAAAAAAGACAAAAGAACAGCTGTTGTTTTTGGGAACGAAGTTCAGGGGGTTCAACAAGAAGTAATTGACAAAAGCACAGGAGTGATTGAAATACCACAAATTGGAACAAAACACTCGCTTAACATTTCTGTTTCTAATGGAGTTGTGCTTTGGGATTTGTTTGCTAAATTGAAGAAATAATTCTAAGAAAACATTAGGGTTTTTTCTCCTATTTAACTTCTTCCATTTTTATTTCTTTTCCATCCACAAAAACATAACACTTCACTTTAAAAAAACCAGCAATAAGTTTCACTCTCAAGCTTGTTTTTGAATTGTGATTAGGTAAATCACATTCTAATTTTGATTGTCCAAACCAGCCATAAGAAATATCTTGGAGTACTTTGTTTATGTATAGCCTTTCTCCTTTAAACCAAGAGTTTTGCACTTCAATACTATTTCCTAGGTAGATTCCTCTCCAAGTGGTTTTCATAGATCTATTTTTTTTTATCTGATTAAATGTACCAAAAATGCGATAAAGATTGCTAATTAGTGTAGAAAATGATATTTTCGTTAATACTTTCAAAAAAACAAGAAAACTATGTCATATTTATTTACTTCAGAATCTGTTTCTGAAGGACACCCAGATAAAGTTGCTGATCAAGTATCGGATGCAATTATAGATAATTTTTTAGCATTTGACCCAGACTCGAAGGTGGCATGTGAGACACTTGTTACTACAGGTCAGGTTGTATTGGCTGGAGAGGTAAAATCTCAAACTTACTTAGATGTTCAAAAAATCGCTAGAGATGTAATCAACAAGATTGGATACACAAAAAGTGAATATATGTTTGATGGTAACTCTTGTGGAGTATTTTCTGCAATTCACGAGCAATCAGAAGATATTAACCAAGGAGTAGATAAAGCAAACAAAGAAGAGCAAGGAGCAGGAGATCAAGGGATGATGTTTGGTTACGCAACAGATGAGACAGAAAATTACATGCCTTTGGCTTTGGAATTATCTCACAGGTTGTTAATTGAATTGGCTCTATTGAGAAGAGAAAACAAAGACATTACCTATTTAAGACCAGATGCAAAATCGCAAGTAACGATTGAATATTCTGACGATAATGTACCACAAAGAATTGATGCAATAGTAGTTTCTACTCAGCATGATGATTTTGTAAAAACAGGAAACAAACAAGAAGATGACGCTAAAATGTTGGCAAAAATTAATGCTGATATCGTAAATATCTTGATTCCAAGAGTGATGGCAAAATTGCCTGCAAACATTCAAGCTTTGTTTACAGATGGAATTACTTACCACATTAACCCAACAGGAACTTTCGTAATTGGAGGACCTCACGGAGATACTGGATTAACAGGAAGAAAAATTATTGTAGATACTTACGGAGGAAAAGGAGCACACGGAGGTGGAGCATTTTCTGGAAAAGATCCATCAAAAGTGGATAGATCTGGAGCTTATGCAACTCGTCACATTGCCAAAAACTTGGTAGCTGCAGGATTGTGTAAAGAAGTACTAGTACAAGTGTCTTACGCAATTGGAGTTGCAAAACCAACTTCTATTAACGTAGAAACTTACGGAACAGCTAACGTAGATTTAACTGACGGAGAAATTTCTAAAAAAGTAGAAGAGTTATTTGACATGAGACCTTACTTTATCGAACAAAGATTAAAATTAAGATCTCCTATTTATTCTGAAACTGCTGCTTACGGGCATATGGGAAGAACACCAGAAGTGAAAACAGTAACATTTACATCTCCAAATGGAGAAACAGTATCTAAAGAAGTGGAAACATTTACTTGGGAAAAATTAGATTACGTAGA
>CAXIAX010000189.1:0-2312 GCA_964021785.1 uncultured Flavobacteriales bacterium | reverse complement strand
TAAAAATCAATATTCAATTTTACCTTCAATTATTTATTTAAGTTTATTTAATTTAAATAAACACACGGATTAAAAAATCAATCTTAAATTTGTACTGAATTTATGACGAAGAAAAGACTATTAAAATATTTCAAGAGTGTAGAGTTTATCAAAGCGTTTTTGGTTGCTGTAGCCATGCTTGTTCCAGTATTTGTCTCTGTCTATTTTTTCGATAGTTTTGATATTGGAATAGGAATAGCTTTGGGAGTGGTGTTTTGTGCACCTTCGGATATCTCAGGAAGTTTCCGTCATAAGTTTTATGGAATGGTAGCATCCATAATTTTATCCTTTGCAGTAACCTTTTTAATAGGCTCATTCAGTACTTATTTGCCTGTATTAATTCCGTTACTTACCATCCTCATTTTTTCAATCTCTTATATTTCGGTATTTGGATTTAGAGCTTCATTAATTTCTGTATCTGGTTTATTGGCATTGGTGCTTGCATTTGCTCAGCAAAACACTAGCCTTTCTATTTTCGAATATTCTTTATTTATTGGGCTAGGAGGGGTTTGGTACATGCTGCTATCTATTATTACTCAGTTATTATTGCCAAGAGTACAAGTAGATTCATTGTTTGTAGAGTTACTCGAAAAAACCTCAAAATTCATAAAAATAAGAGGACGATTACTCGTAGAGATTGACAACAGAAGTTCACTGCTAGAAAAAATATTTGCGCTTCAAACGGAGCTTAACGAATTACACGAAACAATAAGAGAAGTTATCTTAGAAAAAAGATTGGTTTCGGGATTTAATAATAGAACGAGAAGGCAACAGTTAATTTTCTCGCGAGTTATGGAGATATATGAATTAGCAATTTCCAATACTATCGATTATGATGAGTTTGATGCTTTGTTTAAGGATCATCCAGAAAAAGTAGATGAATTTAAATTGTTAGTTTTCGAAATTTCAAGACGCTTAAATCATCTTTCTAGAGTTATTTTAAAAGTAGAAAAACTAAAATTAAACAATGATTTTGAAATTCTTATAAAGAAGATAGATAACCACATTGAATTGTATAAAACAGAAATTGGTTTGCCCGAATCTAGGGAGGGAACAATATTTCTGTTGAACTACAAAGCCTATTACGAGAAGCAAATAAGTAACCTGAATGACATTGTAAGGGTAATGTATAGCTACTCTAAAAATGATAAAATAAGCGGGATAAAAGATGCCGAAAAATTCATTACCTATCCAGATTATGACCTAAAAAAACTAAGAGTAAATTTTAGTTTTAAGTCAGCTACATTTAGGCATTCCTTAAGGTTAACGCTTACCATGATGCTTGGTTTTTTGGTAGGAGTGGCAATGGAGTTGCAACAATCTTACTGGATATTATTAACCATTGTGGTAATAATGAGGCCAGGTTTTGGATTAACCAAGCAAAGAACCAAACATAGGGTAGTGGGTACTTTGATTGGTGCAGGATTGGGAATTGGGATAATTTTTTTAACTCAAAACCCTATAATTTATGGCTTATTGGCATTCTTTTCTTTGTTAATTGGGTTTTCATTAATGAAGCAAAATTATAGAAATGCGGCAGCCTTTATTACGCTTTATGTAATTTTTATGTATGCGCTTATACATCCCAATATTATAGAAGTAATAGAGTTTAGAGTATTGGATACATTGATAGGATCTTTGTTGGCTTATTTGGGTAATTATTTCTTTTGGCCAGCTTGGGAATCCAAAAACATCAAAGACTTTTTATCCAATTCTATAGATGGATTTATAGAGTTTTTGAATAAAATAGATGAATTGTACCATGTAAAAGGAGAAGTGTCTACGGGCTACAGCTTGGCAAGAAAAAAAGCTTTTTTGAATATTGGAGATTTAAATGCCGCTTACCAGAGGTTAATTCAAGAGCCAAAATCGAAACAAGAAAACAGCTCAACAGTTTATGGATTAATTACCGTTTTTAACACTTATTTATCAGCACTTTCCTCTTTGGGAATGTACATTAGAACCAATAAAACTGGTGAAGTTCCAGCAGAATTTGAGGTGTATGTAAAACATATTATTTCTAATTTGGAACAAACAAAAGCAATTTTGTCAAAAACAGAGACTAACACCAGTTTGCAAACCAAAGAATTGGAAAAAGCGACTAAAAACTACTCAGACTATTACGAAAGTTTGACATCTGTAAGAGATAAGGAAATAGAAAAAGGAGTACCAATTTCTGATAAGATGAGAATGCAATTACACGAAACACAATTGGTTTCTCAGCAGGTAAAATGGTTACTTAGCTTATCCAAAAGCCTGCTGAAAAAAGTGAA
>CAXIAX010000188.1:0-2389 GCA_964021785.1 uncultured Flavobacteriales bacterium | reverse complement strand
ATTGTTATCCTATTTTACTGATTAATATCAGTTTATTATCCCTAAATTTTAATTCTATTTTAAAACAACAGAAGTTACTCAAGTTTAATAAGCTCATTTTACCAAGTGCTTGCACCTCCCTTCTGTCCTAATCCTTGATGAAAATGGGAACAATTCACAAAGAAGTATGCAGTAGAATTGAATGAAAAAAAATAATGTTATTTTTGATATAGAATCTAAGTTGAGATTAAACACTCCCTTATCAAATTCAAAAAAGTTTATTACATACACTTTTCACCTTATGCTTAACTTCTTTTAAACTAAATAAAATGGACTCTATCTTAAAGGAAAACATTAAAAAACACATTGATTTATCGGAAGATGAATTTAAATTATTTCGTAGTTATTTCACAAAGAAAAAAATTCTAAAAAAGGAATATTTATTACGAGAAGGAGATATTTGTAAGTACGAAGGATTTATATTAAATGGCTGTTTTAGGGTGTTTTCCTTGGATAAAAATGCCAATGAAAATACCCTTCATTTTGGAATAAAGGATTGGTGGTTATCCGATATTGATAGCTTTACTAATCAAATTCCTTCTCAATTATTTATTCAAGCATTAGAAGACAGTGAAGTTTTGCTCATTAGTTGGAATAATAAGATGAAAGCGTATCAAGAATTACCAAAAATTGAACGATTATTTAGAGTTATGACTCAAAAATATTTAGTGGCTAACCAACGAAGAATTTTACAAAAGCAAAGTTTAAATTCAGAAGAACGTTACAATTATTTTTTATCCCATTATCCTGAAATTGCAAAAAAATTAACCAATATACAACTTGCCTCCTACTTAGGGATTTCGCATGAATTTGTGAGTAAAATTAGAAGTAGAATTTCAACAAAAAAATAAATTCACTTTTATTGAACTAGTTCAATATTTGTACAATTAATGTGTTGCAAATTTGTATCATAAATTAAAACATTAATGATATGAAAACAATAAAAATCGCAACCCTATTAATAGTAACCTTAATAACAACAAATATGAACGCACAAAAATTAAAATTAAAAACATTTAGAGCCGGAAGCAATAGCTTTCATGTTGCCTCAGTAATTATCTCGGGAGAAAAAGAAGCTGTACTAATTGACGGACAATTTACATTGGCCAATGCTCACAGAGTAGTTGCAGAGCTTAAAGACCAAAACAAAGAACTAACCACAATTTATATCAGTCACGGAGATCCTGATTATTATTTTGGGCTAGAAGTTATTACTCAAGCCTATCCAAACGCAATTGTTTATGCTACTGCGCCAGTGATAGAGCATATTAAACATACGTATCAAAAGAAGCTAGAAGTTTGGGGACCCCAATTAGGAGATAACGGTTCTAAAAACATTATTATTCCTAGAGCTTTATCCGGTAACACAATCACTCTAGAGGGTGAAACTATTGAAATAAAAGGGCTAGATGGCAAATCACCTGAAAGAACTTTTGTATGGATTCCTTCCCTAAAAGCAATTGTAGGAGGAATTAATGTATATGACAACCTCCATCTTTGGATTGCAGATGCTGGAACAAAAGAAGCTAGAAACAATTGGATAAAAATTCTGGAATCTATGAAAAACCTAAATCCAGAAACTGTAATACCTGCTCATGCTCTTAATGATGAAAATAACATAGGACAAACTTCATTGGATTACTCGTTAAACTACCTAAAAGCTTATCAAAAAGAAGAGGAAAAAGCTAAAAACTCTGCTCAATTAATTGAAGCTATGCAAAAACTTTATCCTAATGCACAATTAGAAATTGCACTACAGTTAGGTGCTAAAGTATCTAAAGGAGAAATGAAATGGTAATTAAATTAAATAACATAAAATATGCCTGCTTATCAGTACTTGCTCTTGTACTGATAAGTTGTGCTAATAACAACAATATGAAAAATTTAGAAATAATTAAAAGCACTTATGAGGGTAAAAACTCAAAAGAGAATGGATTAGCCCTTCAACAACATTTAGCTCCTAACGCAAGTTGGACTGAAGCAAAAGGTTTTCCTTATGCTGGGACCTATATCGGTTTTAAATCTATTGCAAAAAATGTATTCACTCGTCTCGCTACAGAATGGATAGATTATTCTTTTTCTCCAGAAGATTATATTACCCAAGGAGACCAAGTTGTGGCCTACGGTACATATTCTGGAATCTACAAAAAGACGAACAAACCGTTTACGGCTCGTGTTGCCCACATTTGGAAGTTAAAAGACAATAAAATTATTCGTTTCGAACAAATTGTAGACAGTAAACCAGTGCTAGAGGCTATGAGTCTAGATTGACTTTTTACAAAAAGTCCTTATTTTGCTAAATTAACTACGTTTTCTGTGTCAATTTTAGAAAGCTCTGTCAGTTTTCCTG
>CAXIAX010000187.1:0-2427 GCA_964021785.1 uncultured Flavobacteriales bacterium | reverse complement strand
CGTACCTTTGCACTCTAAAACAATGCAAAAATTATGATTTCTACAGAAAATTTATCCTTACAATACGGAAAAAGAGTTTTATTTGACGAAGTAAACGTAAAGTTTACACAAGGTAACTGCTACGGAGTTATTGGTGCAAATGGAGCTGGTAAATCTACTTTCCTTAAAATATTGGCAGATGAAATTCAACCAACAAGCGGAAGAGTTTTAATAGAATCTGGAAAAAGGATGGCTGTATTGAAACAAAGTCACCACGAGTATGACGAGGTTACTGTTTTAGATACGGTTCTTATGGGACACACCAAGCTGTGGAAAAACATGAAGGACAAAGAAGAAATTTATGCAAGACCTGATTTTAGTGAAGCTGATGGACTGGAGGTAGCAGAACTTGAAGGAGAATTTGCAGAAATGGACGGATGGAATGCCGAGCCAGAAGCTGCTTCTTTGTTGAGTGGAATTAATATTCCAGAAGACAAACATTATACTTTGATGAAAGATTTGAGTGGTAGTGAAAAAGTGAGAGTATTATTGGCTCAAGCACTTTTTGGTAATCCAGATATCTTAATTTTGGATGAGCCAACCAATGATTTGGACATTGCAACTGTATCTTGGTTAGAGGATTTTTTATTGGATTTTCAAAACACTGTTATCGTAGTTTCTCACGATAGACACTTTTTGGATACGGTATGTACTCACATTGCCGATATTGATTATAGCAAATTAAATTTATTCTCTGGAAACTATACGTTCTGGTATGAATCATCTCAATTGGCTACGAGACAAAGAGCAAACCAAAACAAAAAAGCAGAAGAAAAGAAAAAAGAATTACAAGATTTTATCTCTAGATTTAGCGCAAATGCTTCTAAATCGAAACAAGCTACGAGTAGAAGAAAATTATTGGATAAAATTAATGTAGACGAAATAAAACCATCTAGTAGAAGATATCCTGCCATTATCTTTGACCAAGTGAGAGAAGCTGGTGACAAAGTATTGGAAGTAGAATATTTAACTTTGGATGGATTATTCAAAGATTTCCATATCAATGTAGCTCCTGGAGACAAGATTGCTTTCATTGGAAAAAACAGTAATGCAATTTCTGCTTTATTCAAAGTATTGATAGGAGAAAGAGAAGCTGACAAAGGAGAAATAAAATGGGGACAAACTATTACTCCTAGTTATTTACCAAATGATAACGCTAGTTATTTTAACGGAGATGATAACTTGGTAGATTGGTTAAGGTCTTATTCTGAAGAGAAAGACGAAGTATTTATTAGAGGATTCCTTGGTAAGATGTTATTTACTGGAGAAGAGGTTTTCAAGAAAAGTGATGTACTTTCTGGAGGTGAAAAAGTAAGGTGTATGTTATCTAGAATGATGTTACTTTCTGGAAACGTATTAATTATGGATGAACCTACAAATCACCTGGATTTGGAATCTATTCAAGCATTGAATAACTCAATGAAAGATTTTAAAGGAACAATCCTATTTACCTCTCATGATCACGAGGTAGTACAATCTGTTGCAACAAGAATTGTAGAACTAGGACCTAACAGTCATTTGGATAAATTGATGACTTATGACGAATATATTGAGAGTGACAAAATAAAAGAGCAAAGAGAGGAGTTGTATAAGTAAACCCCTTCAATTTTAGCACTTGAGACTAGCTTTATCTTCTTTAGTAACTTCCATTTCTAAACAGAAAAACCTGATAAAGGTCTTGGAATTATGTTTTTTGTATATCGCTACACCCTTAATTCTTTTCACGCCTTTTCCTAAATGGATAAAAGCTATTTACTTCATACTGTCGTTAAGTTACACGATTTATGTAGGAATTGTGAAAGAGAAAATCAGATTCAAAAGAGTAAAAACTAAGGTATACCGTAAATTATTTTCAATTATCGGGTTGCGTACCTTGTTCATTGCATCCGTTACAGCTGCCTTCATTTATTTTTATGATAACGAAGCCTTTTTCAATGTCATTCTTAACAAACCAATGCTTTGGCTCACATTTAGCTTGGTTTATATTTTAGCATCCGTAATTCCTCAAGAATTAATTTATAGAGAGTTTTTTATGAAACGATACTCTTCCTTAATTCACAACAAAACTATGTTGATGCTGGTAAATGCTCTGCTATTTTCTTTTGCCCACATTTGGTTCAAGAGTTGGATTGTACTCGGATTTACCTTTGTAGGAGGAATTATGTTCTTCCTTACCTACCAAAGGTCCAAATCTTTGTTTGTAGTGATTCTAGAGCATTCTATTTACGGAATTTGGCTCTATACAGTTGGATACGGAGAGTTGTTTAAGTTTGCCGTGTAGATCCTTTATTCGTTCTCGATAACTACAAACATCCTTTAAAATACAAACCTTGTCATTTCGAGTGATTTGAAATGCGACAGCAATTTCAAATTGTATCGAGAAGTGGC
>CAXIAX010000186.1:0-2508 GCA_964021785.1 uncultured Flavobacteriales bacterium | reverse complement strand
AAAAGTAATATTATGGGATTAGCAGAGTCATGGGAGAAATTAAAAATAGAAAACCCAAAACTTAGAATTAGAAATGCAGCAAAAGACTTGGGAGTAACTGAGGAAGAGTTGCTTGTGTTGGGGTGTGGAAAACAAGTTACTCGATTAAAAAGTGAATTTAAAGAACTATTACTTGAAATTGAAAAATTAGGAAATGTAACTGCAATTACACGAAATGATGATGTAGTTCATGAGCGAAAAGGAGTTTATTTAAACCCAAGCTTTCATGGGATGCACGTAGGATTATTTGTGGGTGCTGATATCGATTTAAGGCTGTTTTTGACTTCTTGGAAATCAGTATATGCAGTTTCGGAAGGAGCAGAAGGTAGTGAGAGAAATAGTATACAGTTTTTTGCTAAAGACGGACAAGCAATTCATAAAATATACTTAAACGAAAAAAGTAATTTAGATGAATTTAAGGCAATAGTTAAAAATTATAAATCGGATAACCAAGATACGACTACTGAAGTAGCGGCAAGTAAGCCAAAAGAAGTGACTAAGCCTGATTCGGAAATTGATATTGAAGGATTTAAAAATAAGTGGAATACACTGAAAGATACTCACGACTTTTTTGGAATGTTGAAAGAGTTTGGAGTTAGCAGAACACAAGCTTTGAGATTAGCTCCAGAAGGAAAAACAAAAAAAATAGGAAACGATTCTACAAGAGGTATATTAGAATTAGCAGCAAAAGAACAAGTGCCAATTATGGTTTTTGTGGGTAACCAAGGAGCTATCCAAATTCATACTGGTGAGGTGAATAAATTGATGGAATATGGAGAATGGTTCAATGTAATGGATCCAGATTTCAATTTACACTTAAAAGAAGCTTCAATTAGCGAAACTTGGCTTGTGAAAAAACCAACAGAAGATGGAACAGTAACGAGTATTGAGGTTTTTAATGAAAGTGGAGAATTAATAGTTCAGTTCTTCGGAAAAAGAAAGCCAGGTATTCCTGAATTGGAAAGTTGGAGAGAAATTTGTTCTCAACTTAAATAAATTGAAAAGGTCGTTTTAGTCTTAATTAATAAGAGTAAAACGACCTTTATTTTCTTCGAGTAGAATAATAAAAATTAACTCTACACATACTTTTTGATTCACAATTCCTAGGAAATAATTATTTCCCAAATATAGCAAATAGATTTTTCTTTTTGACTTTCAGTGAAGTACCGTTTTCTTTGTTGTATTGTGCTACAATTTCTTCTTCGTACGGTTTAAAAAACTCAGGATCAAAATTGGCATCTTTTAGTTCTACCATTACTTTGTCCATGTGTGTTTTTTCTTTTATCCACTTGTCACAAATTTTGTGTCTTAGTCTTATCCCAAAATTATTGATTCCTTTCAATGCTTTGGTGTTTGAATCGTAAACAGCTCTAAAAGAAATGTGTTTTGTTGGGTGTTTCCAGAAGAACGTAGTTTCATCATCTTGTTCATTGGCCAATACGTTTCCGTAGGTTTGGTATTCCACATCCATAAATTTGGCAGAATTGAACCAAACTCCTGGTTCGTAAGCCATTTTATTGCCTGTAAGTGTTCTTCCAAGTGTTTCTCCCATCATTCTACCTACGTACCACACAGCTTCAATTGGTCGTCTGCCAGGCACAGTTTCTTGTACTTCGGCACAGTCTCCAGCTGCATACACATTGGGCATGTTTGTCTCTAAGAATTTGTTCACTTTTATTCCTCTTCCAATATCCAATTTTGTTTCTTTCAAGAAATCTACATTAGGATGAACTCCGGCAGTTAATCCTACCAATTCGCAGTCTATTCGTTCTCCTTTTTTAGTGAGAATGGCACAAGCTCTTCCGTTTTCTCCTTCTATTACTTCACCCAATTCTTCTTCCAATCTTAAGTCTACATGATGATCTTTTATCATATGCTCGGCAATCATTCCACCTTCTTCAATAGGTAGAACTCCTCCCCAAAATCTGTTTTCTCTAACCAAGAAAGTAACTTTAATTCCTCTAGAAATAAGCATTTCGGCAAATTCTACCCCAATTAATCCACCTCCTACAATTACAGCACGTTTCACTTGATCCTTAGCTGTAGATTCTTCCAAAGCTTCTAAATCTTGCATGCTATACAATCCTTGAACTCCAGGTAAATCTTGTCCTTTCCATCCAAATTTATTGGGTGTAGATCCAGTAGCAATTACCAATTTGTCGTAAGCTATTGTTTTGTTTTCTAAGTGTAAGGTCTGAGAATCAAAATCTACAGATTTCACATATCCTCTTACCAAATCAATTCTGTTTTTATCCCAAAAATAATCTTCGTAAGGTTTTGTGTCTTTGTAGCGCATGTGTCCCATATAAATATACATAAGAGCAGTTCGCGAGAAAAAATGATCTGTTTCGGCAGATATTACTGTAATTTTTGCCTCAGAATCTTGTTTTCTTACGTGACGGGCTGTTGTAATTCCCGCAATTCCATTTCCTATGATTACTATGTTATTCATGTTTTATTCTTTTAAAT
>CAXIAX010000185.1:0-2513 GCA_964021785.1 uncultured Flavobacteriales bacterium | reverse complement strand
ATCCAAACATCCGATTATCTATATTCCATCAATTATTCTAAATTTGTACAACAATTTTAACGAATAAGAATGACCGCAAAGGAAATACGCCAACAGTACAAAGATTTTTTTGAATCTAAACAACACAAAATAGTTGATTCTGCACCAATCGTAGTGAAGAACGACCCTACTTTGATGTTCAATAATGCCGGAATGAATCAATTCAAAGATTTATTTTTGGGTAACAAAGAAGTGAAGTACAAGCGTGTCGCCAATTCTCAAAAATGCTTGAGAGTTTCGGGAAAACATAACGATTTGGAGGAAGTAGGTGTAGACACTTACCACCACACCATGTTCGAGATGTTAGGAAACTGGTCGTTTGGAGATTATTTTAAGAAAGAAGCAATTGAGTGGGCTTGGGAATTATTGACCGAAGTTTACAAACTAGATAAAGACAGGCTATACGTAACCGTTTTTGAAGGAGACAAAGGCGATAAATTAGAATTAGACCAAGAAGCAAAAGATATTTGGAGTAATATAATTGATCCAGATAAAATTATTTTGGCCGATAAAAAAGATAATTTCTGGGAGATGGGAGAAGTTGGACCGTGTGGGCCATGCTCTGAGATTCATGTAGATTTAAGAGACCAAGAAGAGATAGATAAAATAGGAGGAAAGGAATTGGTAAACAAAGATCACCCGCAAGTGGTTGAGATTTGGAACTTGGTATTCATGCAATACAACCGTATAAAAGACGGTTCGTTACATCCGCTTACTGCTCAGCATATCGATACAGGTATGGGGTTTGAGAGGTTAGTAATGGCAATGCAAGGAAAAAAATCGAATTACGATACAGATGTATTTTCTCCATTAATTAAGGAAATTGAGAAAATAGCAGGAAAGAAATACAAAGAAGGAGAAGGGCATTCTGACGAACAAACAAAAACAAATATTGCGATAAGAGTAATTGCAGATCACATCAGAACTTTGGCTTTTGCCATTGCAGATGGTCAATTGCCATCCAATACGGGTGCAGGTTATGTAATTCGTAGAATCTTGAGAAGAGCAGTGCGTTACGGTTACCAAGTGTTGGATTTGAAAGAACCATTTTTCCATAAATTGGTAGCTATATTGGCAACAGAAATGGGAGACGCATTTCCTGAACTTATTGCTCAACAAGAATTGTGTACTAAGGTGATAAAAGAAGAAGAAATATCTTTTTATAGAACTTTGGAGCAAGGAATAAGAAGAATGGATGACTTGATGAAAGCAAATGCTTCTAACAAGAAAATTGAAGGAAAAGATGCATTTGAATTATACGATACATTTGGATTTCCGTTTGATTTAACTGCTTTGATTGCTAGTGAAAATGGGTATGAAGTAAGTGAAAAAGAATTTGA
Organism: uncultured Flavobacteriales bacterium; assembly: GCA_964021785.1. Lineage (GTDB taxonomy): Bacteria > Bacteroidota > Bacteroidia > Flavobacteriales_D > CAJJDF01 > CAJJDF01. The sequence goes on along the minus strand of CAXIAX010000185.1, from coordinate 1,134 downwards.
ATCTTGTCTTCAAGAGCAAAAAGATAGAAGTAAGAAAGCTAGTAAAGTGGATACTTCGGATTGGATTGTGTTGAAAGAAGATGATGTACAAGAATTTATTGGGTATGATTCTGTGGATACGAGTGTGTACATTACTCGTTACCGAAAAGTGAAAGCAAAGAACAAAGAATTTTACCAATTGGTATTTAATTTCACTCCGTTTTATGCAGAAGGTGGAGGGCAAGTAGGAGATACAGGTTTTATAGAATCTGAAAAAGAGAAAGTATTTATTACAAATACAAAAAGAGAAGATGGACTTATTTTGCACTATGCAGATAAATTGCCAGAGCACTTAACTTTAATGTTTCACGCAGTTGTAAATGCTAATAAAAGAGCATTAACAGCAAGTAATCACACTGCAACTCATTTATTGCACAAAGCCTTGCAAGATGTGTTGGGAGATCACGTAGAACAAAAAGGATCTTTGGTAAACGAGAAATATTTAAGATTCGATTTCTCTCACTTTAGTAAAGTAACAGACGAAGAAATAGCAGAAATAGAAGCTAGAGTAAACGCAGAAATTCGTAAAGATATTCACCTGAATGAATTGCGAAATACACCAATGAAAAAAGCCCAAGAATTGGGTGCAAAAGCATTGTTTGGTGAGAAATATGGAGATTTAGTAAGAGTAATTCAGTTTGGTGAATCCATAGAATTATGTGGAGGAATTCACGTAGAATCTACAGGGAGAATTGGATTGTTCAAAATAATATCTGAAAGCTCTACGGCCGCAGGAATTAGAAGAATAGAAGCGATAACATCTGAAGCAGCTGATAAATTTGTGAACGATAAACTGAATTTAGTTTCGGAATTGAATCAAATCTTAAAAGCTCCAAAAGACTTGAAAAAAGCTGTGGAAGATTTAATTGCTCAAAACAGTAAACTTGGAAAAGAAATTGAAAAGTTGAATGCAGCTAAAGCCGGAAACCTAAAAGGAGATTTAATAAAAGAAATAACAGAAGTAAACGGAGTTAATTTCTTGGCTAAGAAAGTAGATTTGGATGCTGGAGGAATAAAAACGATTGCTTTTCAATTGAAAGCAGAGATGGATAATTTGTTTTTGGTTCTTTGTAACGAGAACAATGGAAAAGCAAA
>CAXIAX010000184.1:0-2540 GCA_964021785.1 uncultured Flavobacteriales bacterium | reverse complement strand
TAATTGATAGTTGACAATGGATAATTGATAATTGCCAAATGAAAACTTGTAAGATGAAAAGGCTATGAAGAAGAATGTCGTTAAAGATAAAAGCTTTGAATTTGCATTGATTATTGTCAATTGTTATAAATTCTTAACCTCGGAAAAGAAAGAATATGTATTGTCCAAACAATTACTCAGAAGTGGAACATCAATAGGTGCGAATATTCGAGAGTCAGAACACGGACAGAGCAAAGCTGATTTTATTCATAAACTGTCAATTTCTCTAAAAGAAGCAAACGAAACAGAGTATTGGATTGAATTATTACATAAATCTGATTATCTTGATGACAAACAATTTGAACAGTTATCAGTTGCAGTTATTGAATTAATTAAACTATTAACCAGTATTATTAAAACTTCAAAACAAAATAAATAATGGAGTCAAAAAAATTATCAATTATCAATTATCCATTGTTAATTACAAAAGTTGACCAAGTCGGGATAAACGACCGTGTTTCTCGAATCACTGCTCGTAGCGTAAAAAACGAAGCCAAAATTCACGGTTTGAAAATGGCTTTGAACATGATTGACCTTACTACTTTGGAAGGTGCTGACACTGTGAACAAAGTGAAACAATTGTGCTACAAAGGAATGCATTTACATGATGCCTATCCGGATTTACCAACTGTGGCGGCTATTTGTGTCTATCCTAATTTTGTAGGATTAGCAAAGCAACAACTTAAAGGCTCAGGTATAAATGTAGCTTCGGTTGCAACAGCATTCCCGTCAGGTAATTCTTCGCTTGAAGTGAAAATTACCGATACCAAAATGGCACTTGATGCTGGAGCAGATGAAATAGACATGGTAATCTCTAGAGGGAAATTTCACCAAGGAGAATATAATTATGTGTTTGATGAAATTGCCAAAATAAAAGAAGTGTGTGGAAAACAAGCCAGACTAAAAACCATCCTTGAAACAGGAGAATTGGGTAGTTTGGATAATGTGAGAAGAGCAAGTGATATTGCAATGTATGCTGGTTCAGATTTCATTAAAACCTCTACAGGAAAAATAAGTCCTGCTGCAACTTTGCCGGTTACCTTGGTGATGTTAGAAGCTATTAAAGATTATTACTACGAAACTGGAATCCAAATAGGAATGAAACCTGCTGGTGGAATTTCTAATTCTAAATTGGCTTTGCAATATTTGATGTTGGTGAAAGAAACTCTTGGAGATAAATGGCTCACTAACGAATGGTTTCGTTTTGGAGCAAGTAGTCTTGCCAATGATTTATTGATGCAATTGGAGAAACAAAGAAGTGGTAATTACCAGAGTAAGGATTATTTTTCTAAAGATTAATTTTTTAGTCTTTAGTCGGGAGTAGTTAGTCCTTAGTTTTAAAATGAAAATTATAATAATGAGAAAAACAATATTAATTCTTGGTTTGACATCTCTGTTTTTTTCATGTTCAGATATTAAGAAAAATAATATTAATGAAAAAGGAAATACTCCAATAATTGAAGAAGAAATCAATCGTTCTAAAGCTGAAAAAGGCACTGTATTTAGTCAAATAAACGAAGGTGATTTGTTTGAAATCAATAATTTAAAATGTTATTGGAAATCGGACTCAGTTTTTAGAGTCAAAGAAAAAGACACTATTCCACTTTGGAGAATAAACAGAGCGTTAATAAATTCAACAAATAAAGAAGTAATCTTGAGTTTAGATTCTGAAGATGGTTCGGTTTATGAAAACAATGGAGAAGGTTCATTTAAAGATTTGAATTTGGATGGATTTAAAGATTTTATGATGTATAGCGAAGAAAACTCTGGTAGCGGAGGAAGCTATTACAACACATTTATTTTTAATTCGGAGAAAAACATATTTGAATTTTCTAAATTACATTCAGGAGGAGTTTTAACTCTTGATGTAAAAAAAAGAACGTTAAAATCTACTTGGAGATCTGGTGTCAGTACAAATATTTATAAAATATTATATTTTGATAACAAAGGAAACATACAGTATCGTGAAAATATTGTAACAGAAATAGGAGAATCTATTGATTCAGAAAAATACAAGTTAACAACTACATATCAAAAATTCATTAATGATAAATTAGTATAAGAAAAAATTGACACTACTGTTTATGTAGATAATTAAAGAATTATGTCTAAAAAAGAAACGAAATTAGATTTAAAAAGCAACTGGGATTTGGCTCCTTCTTTGGAGAGCACGAGCCATGTGAAGTTGAAAAAGAAATACGATTTATTTATTGGAGGGAAATGGGTAAAACCTAGCTCAGGTAAATATTTTGATACCAACAACCCTGCTACCGAAGAAAAATTAGCTTCCATTGCAAATGGAAATGCTAAAGATGTTGACTTAGCTGTGAAAGCAGCTAGAAAAGCATACGATACCACTTGGAGTAAACTGTCTGGTAAAGAAAGAGGAAAATACATTTTCCGTATTGCACGAATTATGCAAGAAAAAGCCAAAGAACTGGCTGTGGTAGAAACTCTAGATGGAGGAAAACCAATTAGAGAATCAAGAGACATTGATATTC
>CAXIAX010000183.1:0-2544 GCA_964021785.1 uncultured Flavobacteriales bacterium | reverse complement strand
ACTATCAACAGGTTTTCCATCTAATTTCCCCGCACTCCATTCTCCTAATGAATTAAAGAAATCTTCTAATTGTTTATCTAATTCTTTACTTCCTGTTGTGTTACTCATTTCACTTTGTATTAATTCGCCTTTGCAATTAATGATTAAATTAATCACTCCCTTTTTCGATTTAAATTTTTTATTCTCTTTTAAAAATTTAATTTCTGAATTGAGCTTTTTCTCTAATTCTTCCTCATTTATTGGACAAACTGCTTCATCTTGATCATCAAATGAAGAAAAAAGTGCATAAACTTCATCTTTATCACAAATTCCTTCTATTGCAACTTTCATCTCCATTTTCATAACAAACTGAGATTTTACTGACAAAGCACCTAACAAAACGACTAAAATTAAGATTGATTTTTTCATAGATAAAGAAATTAGTATAGGATTATAAATCAATATAGTAAGTTTCAACTTACTACACAAGGAAGATTTAAAATAACTAAACTAACTTTTTATAAATCGCCAAAACTTCTTTTGCTTGTTTTTGCGAAGTAAAATTTTGAGCAAACTCAAAACCTTTTTCTTTCATTTCTAATTGAAGCTCCCCGTTTTCAATTACTCTATCAATTTGTTGAGCCAGCTCGTCACTGTTTTTGGGATCTACATAAATAGAATTGGGCCCTCCTGCTTCTTCTAGGCAACTTCCTGTTGCAGCAATTACGGGTGTTTTACTATACAAGGCTTCCAAAATTGGTATTCCAAACCCCTCAAATAAGGATGGATACACAAATAAATTGGCAGATTGGTAAATAGAAGGTAAATCTAAAAAACTTACGTTTTGCAACAATGCAACCTGATTTCCCATGTTATACTTATCAATCATTGCCATTACCTCTTTGGTGTAATCGGTTTGTTTACCTATTGCAACCAAAGGAAGTTTTGTGTTCGATTTTCCTATCGCTTCTACTAAAGTTGCTAAGTTTTTTCTTTTCTCAATTGTCCCTACATATAAGATGTAGTTCTCTGGCAAATTATATTTATTGCTTACCAAATCACGGTAACGATAATCAGAAATATGATGAAATGAAGTAGCACAGGTTTGATAAACAACCTCAATCTTATGCTCTGGCACTTTTAAGTACTGCATTAAATCACGCTTAGTTTGTTCGCTAATTGCGATAACCTTATCGGCAGTTTTACAAGCGTATTCTACTTTCTTCTTGTAAATTTTACGATCTATTTTACTGTAGTTGAACGGAAATCTTAAAAAAATTAAATCGTGAATAGTTACCACATATTTAATTTTACTCAACTTGCTCTTCCTTGGAATCTCGTGACTCAATCCATGAAAAACTTCTACCCCGTCTTTCATCAATTGTTTTTCTAGCTTCACAGATCTCCAATAACTTTTCATTTTCTTGTAAATTCCCTTAGGAAACACAATTTTTGCATTAGGGTGATCTTTTAAAAACTTAGTTTTTAAATCTATTTCTCCTTCGGTAGTATAAAGAAAATAGTCGTTTTCTTTATCTTCTTCCAAAACTCCACGTACCAAATCCCTGCTGTAATTTCCCAAACCTGTTTGGTTCAAGAAAAATCTTTTTGCATCAAAACCTATTTTCATAAGGTCGAAAGTTTATTCATCATATAATAATCAAAAATTGTTAATGCCGCCATTGCTTCTACAATTGGCACTGCTCTAGGAACCACACACGGATCGTGTCTTCCTTTAAACTCCAAATCTACCTCTGCTCCACTTTCATCTACCGATTTTTGCTTTTGCATAATAGTAGCCACAGGTTTAAATGCTACTCTAAAATTCACTGCCTCTCCATTAGAAATCCCTCCTTGAATTCCGCCCGAATTATTGGTTTTAGTTCCAATCAACCCGTCTTTGTTTTCAAAAATATCATTGTGTTGAGAACCTTTCATTGTTGCTGATTCGAATCCCGAACCGTATTCAAATCCTTTTACAGCATTTATAGATAACATGGCTTTTCCCAATTGAGCATGAAGTTTATCAAAAACTGGTTCGCCCAATCCTGTAGGCAAATATTGAATTACTCCTGTAATAATTCCGCCAACAGTATCGCCTTGTTTTTTTATATCCAAAATGTAATCTTCCATTTCTTTGGCTTTTGCCAAATCTGGACATCTTACTTTGTTTTTTTCTGTATTTTCAAAATCTAGTTCTTGCCAGCTTTTATCAACAGAAATTGTTCCTACAGAAGACACATATGCATTTATTTGTATTCCTTCTTTTTCTAGAAACTGTTTTGCGATTGCACCTGCCACAACACGGCAAGCAGTTTCGCGAGCTGATGCTCTTCCCCCTCCTCTATAATCTCTTATTCCGTATTTTTCTTGAAAAGTAAAGTCTGCATGAGATGGACGATAATTATCTTTTAGGTGAGAATAATCTTTCGATTTATTGTCTTCGTTCTGAATTGTAAAACCAATGGATGTACCCAAAGTTTTTCCTTCAAAAATTCCCGATAGAAACTGAACTGTATCACTTTCCTTTCTTTGGGTAGTAATGTTGCTTTGTCCAGGTTTACG
>CAXIAX010000182.1:0-2634 GCA_964021785.1 uncultured Flavobacteriales bacterium | reverse complement strand
CCGACCTTTTGAAATTTACGTTAAGAAAATGAGCTTTTAGTTCGGTTAAAAACAAAAAGCTGTTTGAGTCTAAGTAGAGTTAGGTGTATTAAAAAACGAAATAGACGAGTTCTTTTTGTTTCAGAAATAAGAGGTTATTTTTAGTCAATTTCAACCAGTCTTGAACTTTTTTTGTTTCAAGACAAAAAAAGGAAAAAGTGTGATGACAGAAAACAATTAATGCAAAAGAAAAAGCTCACTAAACTAATTAAGTAAAATGTAAAACTTTAGATTCCAAATCAAGTTTAGAATGACATAAAAAAAACTAAGCGATAATCCTAACCTGCTTAGCTACTTCCCTAGCGTTAGAAATTGCTTTATCTAAGTCTGGATTAACAACCGTAATGTGCCCCATTTTTCTAAAAGGTTTCGTTTCTGTTTTTCCATACAAATGAACATACACTCCTTCTTGCGTCATCACCTCTTCTATTCCCTCATAAACGGGTGTTCCTGTATGGTTTTTCTCTCCCAATAAGTTTATCATAACTCCAGGCTGAACAATTTCTGTGCTTCCCAATGGAAAATTCATAACCGATCTAAAATGCTGTTCGAATTGTGAAGTATAATTACACTCCATAGTATGGTGACCACTGTTGTGAGTTCTTGGAGCCATTTCATTTACAATTACACTTCCATCTTGCAATACAAAAAATTCTACGGCAAGTATTCCTACCATTTTCAATTTTTCTATAATTGTCTTAGCTATTTCTTGCGCTTGTTTTTCTGTCTCCAATTCTATTTTTGCAGGAGAAAATAAAAACTCTACTAAGTTGGCTTCTGGATTAAATTCTTGCTCACAAGTTGGGTAAGATCTCACTTCTCCTTTTTCGTTACGAGCCACAATTACAGAGATTTCTTTTACAAAATCTATCTTTTTCTCCAATAAAGAAGGAACGTCAAACGCCTCTTCTAAATCTTGAGGTGACTTAAGAATTTGAACTCCTTTTCCGTCATACCCTCCTTTTCTCATTTTTTGAACAATGGGAAAAGTTGCTTTTTGTTCCACTTCTTCCATAGAATCGCACAATTCAAAATCTGCAGTTGGGATATTATTATCTCTGTAAAATTGTTTTTGAATCCCTTTATCCTTTATCAATTCTATAATATGAGGTTGAGGAAAAACCTTCACTCCTTCTCTTTCCAATTGAAAAAGCGCTTCGGTATTTACATTTTCTATCTCAATGGTAAGTATATCCATTCCCGATCCAAAATCGAAAACCGTGTCGTAGTCATTGAAACTTCCTGCTGTAAACGAATCGCACAAATTTGCCGAAGGGCAATTTGGGTTTGGATCCAAAATATGAATGGGAGTTCCATAACTCATAGCAGATTGTATAAACATTCTTCCTAGTTGGCCTCCTCCTAGTATTCCAAGTTTTGTAGTGATAAAATTCATGTTACGAAAGTACTCAAAAATCTAGATTTTGAATAAACAGAATAAAAAATAATGGTACTTTGTTTTGCATAGTACTATGTATTTTACATATATTTGCAATATACAATAGTGAATTATAACTAAGAAGTAATCAATTTTATAGTAGAATGAAGATAGAAAACACAAAATCACAGATGAAGAAAGGGATTCTAGAATTCTGCATTTTAACTATCATCAAGCGAAAAGAGGTTTATCCTTCGGAGGTAATAGAGGAATTAAAAAAATCGGAATTGATTGTAGTGGAAGGAACAATTTACCCTCTACTAACTAGACTTAAAAATGCTGAAATACTTTCGTACAGGTGGCAAGAATCTACTTCGGGGCCTCCAAGAAAATACTATTCTATAACTAGTAAAGGAGAAGATTTTCTTAAAGAATTAGAAGAAACCTGGATAAACATAGCGCAATCAGTCTCCAAAATAACAAAATCCGAATAGCCCAATCATTTACAACAAGACTCCCACAATAGAGTTGAAAATGAGTGACAAACCAATAACAACAAAAAGATGAAAAAGACAATTACTATTAATATATCGGGCTTAGTTTTCAATATAGAAGAAGATGCCTATGCATTGCTTAAAAACTATTTGGAATCCATTGGAAACAAATTCAATAACTTAGCAGAGCGACAAGAAATAATAGAAGATATAGAAGCCAGAATTGCCGAATTATTTAGTGAAAAACTAAACCGAAGCAAAGAAGTTATTAATGAACAAGATGTGGAGGCTGTCAAAATTGTAATGGGTTCTCCTGATAATTTTGAGGAAGATGATTCGACAGAATATTCTCAAGAAAAAACAGAACCTAAATCTCAAACTAAGAAAAAGAATAAAAAATTCTATAGAGATACAGACAATAGTGTTTTGGGAGGAGTTTGTGCAGGAACAGCCAATTATTTCAATTGGGATGTTGCCTTAGTTAGGGTTATTTTTCTTTTAAGTGTTATATTTCTAGGTACAGGTGTTTTAATCTATATTCTATTTTGGATTGCAACTCCAGAAGCAAAAAGCACCAGTGAAAAACTGGCTGCAAAAGGTAAAAATGCTACTGTAGATAATATTTCAAGTTTTGTAACTAAGGTTAAATCGAATTTTGACAACATTGATACGGATGCAATTGGAGAGAACATTAAAACCCAAAGCAATAAGTTTAATGATTTT
>CAXIAX010000181.1:0-2648 GCA_964021785.1 uncultured Flavobacteriales bacterium | reverse complement strand
AGAATCTTCCTCCCGATAACTATCGGGATGAGAGGAGAATTAAAGAGGTGTGTTATTCACTCATCCCCAAAATCATCCATTTATAAAAAGACTAAGTTTAGATTGATAATAATTTGTATTTTTACTCTTCGTAAAATAAAGAACAAACAAACTCAATGTCAGAACAAAATAACCCACTTTTAATACCCTTTGATTTAGCTCCTTTTTCTAAAGTAAAAAACGAGCACTTTTTTCCTGCTTTTGAAATCTTAATAAAAGAAGCGAAACAAGAAATAGAAGAAATTGCAAACAACACAGAATCTCCAACTTTCGAAAACACAATAGAGGCTATGGAGTTTTCGGGAAATCAATTGGACAGGGTTTCTAGTCTATTTTTCAACCTTAATTCGGCTGAGACAAGTGACGAAATTCAACAAATAGCACAAGATGTTTCTCCTTTATTGACAGAGTTTGGAAATGATGTAACACTTAATCCAGTTTTATTCAAAAGAGTAAAAGCTGTGTACGAGACTAGAGAGAAGTTAGATTTGACTCCAGAGCAACTTACTTTATTGGAAAATAGTTACAAAGGTTTTTCTAGAAATGGAGCAAACCTTAACGAAGACGATAAAAAAACGCTAAGAGATATAGATACAAAACTTTCTAAGTTGAAACTTACTTACGGGGAAAACCTGTTGGCAGAGACTAATGGTTATGAACTGCATTTGACAACAGAAAGCGACTTGGCAGGATTGCCAGAAGGAGTGAAAGAAGCGGCAGCACAAACTGCCAAAGCACAAGGAACAGAAGGATGGGTATTTACTTTGCATTATCCAAGTTATGGTCCTTTTATGAAATATGCCGAGAACAGAGAGCTGAGAAAGAAAATGGCAGTAGCATTTGGTGCAAGAGCATTTGAAGACAATGAGTTTAATAACGAAGAGATTACTTTACAGATTGCAAAACTAAGACACCAAAGAGCAAATTTATTGGGTTACGATACTCACGCAAATTTTGTGCTGGAAGAGAGAATGGCAACCAACCCAGAGAAAGTAAATGAGTTCTTGGGAGAGATGCTAGAAAAAGCAAAACCATTTGCACAAAAAGAATTTGATGAATTGGCTCAGTTTGCCAAAGACCTAGATGGAATTACTGATTTCCAAAAATGGGATTCTGCTTACTATGGAGAAAAATTAAAAAAGAAATTATTCAATTTGGATGACGAGCAATTAAAGCCTTATTTCAAATTAGAAAACGTAATTGAAGGAGCTTTTACTGTTGCCAATAAACTATTTGGACTGACATTCAAAAAAGTGAATAACATAGATAAATATCACCCAGATGTAGAAACGTATGAGGTGTATGATGCCAAAGAAAATTTAGTTTCTATCTTTTATGGAGATTATTTTCCTAGAGAAGGAAAAAGAAATGGAGCTTGGATGACAAGTTTCAAATCGCAGTCTAACAAAGACGGAAAAAACGAAAGACCTCACATTTCTAACGTGTGTAATTTTACAAAACCAACCGATACAAAACCATCTTTATTGACTTTTGATGAAGTAACCACTTTGTTCCACGAGTTTGGTCACGGATTACACGGAATGTTAGCTAATACAACTTACCCAAGCTTATCGGGAACGAGTGTGTATTGGGATTTTGTAGAGTTGCCAAGTCAAATTTTGGAGAATTGGTGTTACGAAAAAGAATGTTTGGATTTATTTGCAAAACACTACGAGACAGGAGAAACGATTCCTATGGAGTTTGTAGAGAAAATAAAAGAATCTGCCAACTTTATGGAAGGACTAGCAACTCTGCGTCAGGTAAGCTTCGGTTTGCTAGACATGAGCTGGCACGGAATAGATCCTTCGGATATTACAGATGTAAAAGCGCACGAAAGAAAGACATTTGACAAAACAGCTTTCACTCCAGATGTAGCAGAGAATTGTATGTCGGTAGCGTTTTCTCATATATTTAATGGAGGATATTCTTCAGGATATTACAGTTATAAATGGGCTGAGGTATTGGATGCAGATGCCTTTGCATTTTTCAAAGAGCAAGGAATTTTTAACCCAACAATTGGAGCTTCATTTGCCTTGAATATTTTGAGCAAAGGTGGATCAGAGCACCCAATGAAATTATACAAAAGATTTAGAGGACAAGAACCAAATCCAGATGCATTGCTAGAGAGAGCGGGACTTAAGTAAATGATAGACGTTAGAGATGAGATTGTAGACTATGTTAATGAATAAACTGTCAGTTCGAGTGTCCGCCAGCTGGCGGATGTATCGAGAACAGTTAGCTGTAAACACCAAGCTCCAAAAAACTAAATTCCAAACATTAAAAGAACCAAAACAATGAAAAAAAACTTACTGTCACTAGTAGCATTTAGTATGTTACTTGCAAGTTGCCAAACTATAAAAAATTCTCACAAAGAAGACCCAATAGAAGTTGTGGCTTTGCCAGAACTTACGATTCAGGATTCTGATAGAACTGCTAAAACTGAGGTAGCACCTTACCAAGCGAGTAACAAAAAAGTAAACGATTTACTTCACACAAAACTAGATGTTCGTTTTGACTGGGAAAAACAGTATCTATACGGAAAGGCTGAGCTTACTTTCAAACCTTATTTTTATGCTACCAATGAATTGGTATTGGATGCAAAAGGAATG
>CAXIAX010000180.1:0-2660 GCA_964021785.1 uncultured Flavobacteriales bacterium | reverse complement strand
AACAAGAATTTATGCCCGAAGAGATTGCAGGAACTACTTTGTTTAATCCAGGTAACAATGCAAGAGAAAAGGACATGCGTAAAAACCTACAAGCTGTCTGGAAAGAAAAATATGGGTATTAATCACATTCATTTTGTTTAAATGGATTGTATGTAGTATTTTACAGAATGAAAAATCTACTTATTCTATTCGTTTTCGTTTCAAGTTTATCTTTTGGTCAATCTTATTTCCAACAAGAAGTCAATTATAAAATTGATGTTCGTTTGGACGATAAAAACTTGATGCTACACGCTTTTCAAGAGTTTGAATATATCAATAATTCGCCTGATGAATTATCTTTTATTTACATCCATTTGTGGCCCAATGCTTATGCAGACAACCAATCTGCTATGGCAAAACAGCAATACAGAGATGGCAACAAAATAATGGAAGACTTAGCTGAAAAAGATAAAGGATTTATTGATTCTTTGGATTTTAAAGTAAATGGAGCAAAAGTAGAGTTTTTGTATAATTTATCTCACAGAGACATAGGTAAACTAATCTTGAAGTCGCCATTAAAACCTGGAGAAAAAATAACCGTTTCTACTCCTTTTAGAGTGAAAATTCCTTCGGGAAGTATTTCTAGATTGGGACATGTGGGCGAATCATTTCAAATTACACAATGGTATCCAAAACCAGCAGTGTATGACAAAGAAGGCTGGCACCAAATGCCATATTTAACACAAGGAGAGTTCTATTCGGAGTTTGGTTCGTTTGATGTGAGTATTACCTTGCCAGAAAATTATGTGGTTGGAGCAACTGGAGATTTACAAACCGAAAGCGAAATTGAATTTTTGAATAAAAAAGTAGAAGAGACAAAAGTTGAAATAGATTCTTTTTCCAATTATCAATACATAAGTTCAAAACCTTTTCCTGAATCTTCATCTAAAATGAAGACTATCCGTTATACTCAATCTAGAGTTCACGATTTTGGTTGGTTTGCAGATAAACGCTATATGGTTTTGAAAGGAGAAGTAGAATTACCTCATTCTAAAAGAAAAGTAACCACTTGGGCAATGTTTACTAAACAGGAAGCTTATTTATGGAAAGATGCAATAGAATACTTGAATGACGCAACATTTTGGTATAGTAAATGGAACGGAGATTATCCATACAACCAAGTTACGGCTGTAGATGGAACAATAAGTGCAGGAGGCGGAATGGAATATCCTAATGTAACTGTAATTGGTGGAGCAGGATCTGCTATTAGTTTAGAAACTGTAATTGTACACGAAGTGGGGCACAATTGGTTTTATGGAATATTGGGGAGTAACGAGAGAGTACATCCTTGGATGGACGAAGGAATAAATACAGCTAATGAGATTCGCTACATGGAAACAAAGTATCCTAATAACGAACAGTTTTCAGATAATTTTGGAGGAGTTGCCAATGCCATTCATCTTGGAGGATTAAGTCACCATTGTGGAAATCATTTAACGTATCAAATAAGTGCAGGAAATGGAAAAGATCAACCTATAGAATTACACAGTAACGAATATACACCTCTTAATTATGGTGCAATTGTGTATGCCAAAACAGGGTTGGTATTTAGTTATTTACGCGATTATTTGGGAGATGAATTGTATGATAAATGCATGAGTATTTATTTTGAATCTTGGAAGTTTAAACATCCTCAACCAACTGATATTAGAGCTGTATTTGAAAAAGAAACAGGTAAAGATTTATCTTGGTTTTTTGATGATTTGGTGAATTCTACCAAACAAATAGATTATAAAATACAGAGGGTTAAGAAAAATGAAACGGGTAGTAAAACTGTTGTTTTGGCTAATAAAAGTGATTTAATTGCTCCTGTAAGAGTAGATGCATTTAGCAAAGGAAAGAAAGTAGAATCAGTGTGGACTTCTGGAGGTAAATTTGAAGACGTGGAAGCAGTTTTCACTTCTAAGGATATTGATAAAGTTGTGATTGATGCTGAGAATAAAATGCCTGAGAAAAATAAAAGTAACAACACTTGGGAGAAATCTCTTTTGTTGAACAAAACAGAACCAATCAATTTTGAATTTATGTTTGGTGATAATGAAAAAGATAAAAATACCATTTGGTGGACTCCAATGATTGGAGCCAATGCTTATGATAATTTTATGTTGGGAGCGGTATTTCACAATTATTCTGTACCAAAGAATAAATTTGAATTTATGGTAGCACCACTATATTCTTTTGGAGGAAATAGGTTGTCGGGATTGGCTGATTTACATTTTAATTTTGTTCCGAGCAAAGTATTTAAAAAAGTAGAATTAGGTGTGAAATGGCAAAGTTTTATGGAAGAACCTAACGGAATTAACTCAACCTATTATTCTACTAAACCCTATTTGTATATGGAAATAGGAAATAGAGGAGGAAGAAAAAACTACAAGCAACACATAGAATTACAAGGAGCAATTAATCAGTCCTACGATAAGGATATTGATTATTTAAAAGAATATCATCTTGGAGGAATATTAGATTACCATTTTGAACTGAAAACAAGAGTTTATGAATTAGAGGCAGACTATAGAATAGATTATTTGACAGAAAATAAGAAATTGTACAGTAATTCCAATACCTCTTTAGCTTTAAAAAATACCTTTACTTATAAAGTGAAAAAGGAGAAAAAGATAGAA
>CAXIAX010000179.1:0-2737 GCA_964021785.1 uncultured Flavobacteriales bacterium | reverse complement strand
GTTTACAAAATTGAACCCATAAGAAGAGTAGTCTGCTCCAAATTGCGAAATCCCACTAAGAGAGAAAGATAAAAGCACGACCAAAGTCAGTACAAATTTGTTTGTGGGGTGTAGTTTCATAGTTGCTAATGTATAATGCTACTACAAAGATACAGAAATTGTTAGTTACCAAAACAGATGAAATTGCCAGCAGAGAGGGATTAAGAAATATATAACAGTTTTTCAATTTCTCTGTCGATTCGCTATTCCGAAAATTTATTTAAAATCTCCATGGCTTTATCTGTGTCTTTTTTATCTACAAAAATATGGTCGTGGTAATAAGCTGCAACTACATTGCAGCTTATTCCATTCTCCGATAAAGCTTTGGAAAATGCTGCCGTTAGTCCCACGGCTTCCAAAGAAGAGTGAACAGTGAGTGTAATCCAAGAAGCCACAAAAGAATAGGCTAAATTGAGTTCGTCTGCAATTTCCTTTTTGGTTATTAGTGTAGTGCTTTCTTCTTCTTTAAAAGTCATCACAATTTGGCTCAAATTTATTTCTTCCAAATTGGCTGTTTTACAAAATACAAACTCACCTGCATTGTGCTTAGGCTTCATTGATTTTAATAGGACTTCTAAATTTTGTTCTCCGTTCATTTATTTAGTCTTTTCAATTCATTTAAGGTAGCTTTTCCTACACTCTCAGCAGATTGTGGGTTTTGTCCAGTAACCAATCTTTGGTCGGTAACAACATGCTGGGTAAAAGGGGCAGATTTTTCGAAAATCGCTCCTCGCTCCGTTAATTTATCTTCTAGCAAAAACGGAACAACATCCGTTAGTTTTACTTTGCTTTCCTCTTCATTGGTAAATCCATTTACTTTTTTACCCTCCACAAGATAAGAACCGTCACTTAGTTTAATGTTTACAATTCCTGCTGGTCCGTGACACACAGCACTCACCACACCCTTATTCTCGTATATTTTTGCAGCAATTTCTGCAAGTTCCTTGTTGTCGGCAAAATCCCACATTGCTCCGTGTCCGCCTGCATAATGAATCGCTACATAATCGTCTGGATTAATTTCACTAGGAGTTTTTGTGTTTTCTATTTTGTTGCGATAGATGTCGTTATCCCAAAATTTCTTGTTTATAGAGTCTGTCATGTCAAATGCATCAACAGGAGCTTTTCCTCCTTGCGGACTTACGAAATCAATTTCGTAACCAGCAGAGTGCAGTACTTCCCATGGGTGAGAAACCTCTCCCAAATAGTATCCTGTTTTTTCTCCCGTACTTCCCTTTTCATTGTGACTGGTCACTACAAATAGTATCTTTTTTATTTCTTTATTCTCTGTAGTTGCAACTGCAGTTGTTTTGTTTTCTTCATTGGTGCAGTTTGTAAAAAGAACCGCAAATGAGAATAGGAAAAAAAAGGCTTTAATTTTTGATGTGTTAAACATAGCTAACTGTATTTTTTAGTGTTAATTTTTTTTCAGTTTCTATAACGAAGAAACCAGAGAACAAAGGTCAATCATATTTTATAGAAATCATTTAACAAATGATAAAAAATAGAATTATTTTACCTTGGCTCTTATTCTGCTCAAACTAATTTGCGTAATGCCTAAATAAGAAGCGATATACGAAAGTTGAACCCTCAGTAACAAACTCGGATTGTTTTTTATAAGTGCAGCATACCTTTGTGTTGCGTTTTCAAATTGCAAAGAAATAAGACGCTTTTCCGATTTTATAAGCTCCAACTCTGCAAACTTTCTTCCCCAGTTTGCAATCTGAATATCTTGCTCATACAAGGTGTGCATTTTCTCGGTTTTCAGTTCATAGAGAACGCAATCTTCTAGCAATTCTACATCTTCATAGCCTTTTTCGTTACTCACATAACTTTTCATAGAAACGATAGGATCACCTTCCTTACCAAACCAAAATGTAATTTGATTCTCCTCAGAATAAGAATAAGCTCTAGCAATTCCTTTTTTAATGAAGTAGATGTTCTTTTCAATTTTATCGGCCTCAAACAAAATATGACCTTTAGGGAACTTAATCTCCACTATCGATTCCTTTATTAAGTTTTACGATTCGCTAGATACGGGGTAAATAGCATCTATAATTTGGTCAATCTCCATGCGGTTTTCTGTAAATTAGTTTTTGTCTCTATTTCGTTTCCTAACGAATATAGATAAAAAATGCAATTTGTGGTTTGGGTTGTATTGTAGAGTGCAATTAGATTATTTATATGTGATCTGAATATATTGTTATTGCAACATTTACTTTTGAAACATCTATTTCATTAAAATTAGAATCAAACCATTTGGCGAAAACCTGTTCAATAATATCGTTAACATAATAATCTATTGAAAAAGGATCTACCATAGGGAAATCTGGCTCAAATCCATTTGGACCATTTTTAATCTCAAGAATATTGGTCCAATCTTCAATTTTTTTGTTCAAACCATACAAATTCGGTCCGGTCAATCCTCCATGAATACTAAATTCTCCATCACCATCTTGGCTTGGTGCTATTATAATATTTACTCTAACTGCTTCTGATGGAATTTTTTGAAGAAAGAAATTAAGATTTGAAAGAATTGTAGTTTTTTCTTTTTCAAACGCTTTAGTTAATTCTTTAATGTAGTTTTCTTTGGTCATTTTGTTTTTTATTAATAGTTGGCAGTCAGATCCAAACTCTTAAGTATTTTATACTATTGGCAATCTATTTAAATCACTATAAGGGTAAATGCCTTTGTCTTTAA
>CAXIAX010000178.1:0-2818 GCA_964021785.1 uncultured Flavobacteriales bacterium | reverse complement strand
CCAAACCTAAAGTAAAAGAAGTAGGAATTACTTTTTATAATTTTCAAAATTATGGAGCAATGTTTAAAATTGGGCAGGAGAATAAATTATGGAGATTTAGAGTTTTGTCAGGCAATATAAATTCAAGAGCCTCTGGAGATTTAACTTCTAACGCATTTGGGTTTAATATTTCTGCAGGTAGAGAAAGAAGAAAAGCTGTTTCGGACAAACTAAACTTTATTTATGGAATTGAATTAAGTAGTGGCTACAGAACAAATGTTACGAAAGATCTATCTAGAAAAATAACACAAAAATCCATTTCTCTTGGATTTACTGGAGTAATTGGATTTAATTATTTTATAAATAAAAACCTATTTGTTGGAGGTGAGCTATTACCAATCGCTCAATTTGTAAGAACCACCAATACCAGTTCATTAGCTTTAGAACAACAACCTAGGCAATTTCAATATAATTTTGGTTTTAATAATAACTCAATATTATTATCTGTTGGAATAAAATTCTAAAAAATTACAAACCAACCAATCCCTCAATAGTTTGAGTAGGATTAGAAGAACCAAACACATAGCTTCCTGCCACTAATACATCTGCTCCAGCTTCTAATAGTTTTGGGGCAGTTTCTGCATTTACTCCTCCGTCTATTTCTATTAAGGCTTTAGAGTTCGTTTCAGTAATCAATGCTTTTAGCTTTTTCACTTTATTGTAAGTGTTCTCAATAAATTTTTGCCCTCCAAAACCAGGATTTACCGACATCAAACATACCAAATCAATATCTTGAATGATATCTTCTAATAAATGAATTGGCGTATGTGGGTTTAAAGCCACACCTGCTTTCATTCCCTCTGCGTGAATCGCTTGCACTGTTCTGTGTAAGTGATCGCATGCCTCTATGTGTACCGTTAAGATTTCTGTTCCGTGCTCAGCAAATTTCTTGATAAACTGATCAGGATTTACAATCATCAAATGCACATCAAGTGGTTTAGTTGCGTGTTTTTGAATTTGTTTTAATACAGGAAAACCAAAAGAAATATTAGGGACAAACACTCCATCCATAATATCGATATGAAACCATTGGGCTTGGCTATAGTTTACCATTTCTACATCTCTTTGAAGATTTCCAAAATCTGCGGCTAAAATTGAAGGTGCTATTATATGTGACATGTCTTTGTTTTAATATTACTCGATATTTCTATCTATTTTGTAAAGATTAGAATTACCTTTGCTTTGGTTACACAAAAGTAATCAAAATCTAACTAATAGAAATGCAAAAGGAAATAGAAATAACCATACCACCTCATAAAAATGATGTGGAGTCAATGAAGCGAATTGCAGCCTCTACCCTAAAGATAAATATCGATAGAATAAAGACTGTGCGAATAGTAAAACGTTCCATTGATGCAAGAAATACAAAACCTTTCTATAGAGTTAAGTTAATGATCTTTATTGATGAACAAGCTCCTAAGAATGATTTCGAACCTCATTTTAAAGATGTTTCGGACGCCAAACAAGTATTAATTGTTGGTGCAGGACCAGCAGGTTTGTTTGCCGGAATAAGAGCTTTGGAGTTGGGTCTTAAGCCTATCATTGTAGATAGAGGAAAAGATGTAAAAAACAGAAGAAGAGATTTAGCTGCAATAAACAAAGAGCAAATTGTTAATCCAGAATCAAACTATTGTTTTGGTGAAGGAGGAGCAGGAACATACTCTGATGGTAAATTATATACGCGTTCTAAAAAACGTGGTGATGTAAAAAATGTACTAGAGACTTTAGTTGCTTATGGGGCAGACAGCACAATTTTGGCTGACGCTCATCCACACATTGGAACAAACAAACTTCCTCAAATTATTGTAGAAATAAGAGAAGCTATCATTAAAGGGGGTGGTGAAGTTCATTTTGACTCTAAAATGACCGACTTATTAATTAAAGACGGAAAAATAGAAGGAATAGAAATAAATGGAGAAAGAAAAATCATGGCAGAGAATGTAATTCTTGCTACGGGTCATTCTGCCAGAGACATTTATTACTTATTGGATAGAAAAAAAATAGCCTTAGAATTTAAACCATTTGCAATGGGAGTGAGAATTGAACACCCTCAAGCAATGATAGATTCTATACAATATAACACGCCAGAAAGAGGAGAATTTTTACCTCCTTCATCTTATAGCTTAGTATGCAATACCAAAGAAAGAGGTGTATTTTCTTTTTGTATGTGTCCTGGAGGAATTATTGCTCCATGTGCTACAAACCAAGAAGAAGTGGTAACTAACGGATGGTCTCCAAGTAAAAGAAATAACCCTTTTGCCAACTCTGGAATTGTAACCGAAGTAAAAGAGCAAGATGTAAGTGATTACTCTCATGCTGGAGCATTGAAAGGATTGAAATTTCAAGAAAAAGTAGAAAGAAAATGTTGGGAAGCTGGCGGTAAAACACAACACGTTCCTGCACAAAGATTATTGGATTTTATGCAAGACCGTAAATCAGAAGATTTACCAGAGACTTCGTACATTCCAGGAATTACTTCGGTAGAAATGAAAGATGTATTGCCAGATTTCATTATCAGAAACTTAAGAAAAGCTTTTATTGAATTTGAAAAAAGAATGAAAGGATTCTTAACGAATGATGCTGTACTTCATGCACCAGAATCTAGAACTTCTTCACCTGTAAGAATCCCTAGAAATAGAGAAACTTTTGAGCACATAGAAATAAAAGGATTGTACCCATGCGCAGAAGGTGCTGGATATGCTGGAGGAATTGTTTCTGCAGCTATTGATGGACAAAAATGTGTAGAAAAGATACTAGAGAATAATCAATAGAATTATTT
>CAXIAX010000177.1:0-2832 GCA_964021785.1 uncultured Flavobacteriales bacterium | reverse complement strand
TTTCCTTACATTTATACAAACGAAACAAAAATGAAAAAAACTCTCTTTTTAGCTTTATCTACAATTGCTTTAACAGCTTGCAATACTTCAACTACCGAAGAACAAAACAACCAAGAAAAACACCAACAAGTGGAAAACGAAAATCCAATATTACAAGAATGGGATACTCCTTTTGGATTACCCCCTTTTGATAAAATAGATAGCGAAGACTATTTACCTGCTTTCAAAACTGCACTAGCTGAGCACAAACAGGAAATAGATGCCATTGTGAACCAAAAATCTATGCCTACTTTCAAAAACACGATTGAAGGTATTGAGTTTGCCGGAAAAAACTTGACTAAAGTTAGTTCGTTATTCTCTTGCCTTAAAGCTGCCAACACTGATGAAGTGTTAAAAGCAACTGACAAAGAACTAGCTCCACTCCTTTCTTCGCATTACGACAACATCATGCTAAATGAAGGTTTGTTTGCAAAAGTAAAAGCTGTTTATGACCAAAAAGAAACTCTTAATTTAACTTCAGAAGAAAGCTTTTTGTTAGAAGAAACTTACAAAAACTTTACAAAATCGGGAATTAACTTAAATAAAGAGGACAAAGAAACTCTGAAAGAAATAAACGGAAAGTTGGCTTCATTAACTCTACAATACGGAGATAATTTATTGGATGAAACCAATGCATTTGAATACCACACTACAGATTCTACAGATTTAGGAAACCTACCTTCTAGCCTGAGAGAATTGGCTAAGCAAGAAGCAAAAAATAGAGGACACGAATCGGGTTGGTCATTTACGGTACAGAGACCAAGTATTAATCCGTTTTTACAAAACTCACCAAACAGAGAGGCGCGTAAATTATTGTATGATGCTTATGCACAAAGAGCAAACAATGATAACGACAAGGACAACAAGAAACTAATAAAAGAGATTGTTGCTTTACGAATTGACAAAGCAAAACTATTAGGATTTAAAAATCACGCAGAAAGAGTACTTGCCAATAACATGGCAGAAAAACCTGAAGCTGTATTGGAATTTATGGATAAAATGTGGCCATTTGCTTTAGCGAAAGCGAAAGAAGAAAAAGCTGCAATGAACAAAATATACCAAGCAGATGGGAACGAAGGTGACATTAAAGGACACGATTGGAGATACTATGTAGAAAAAGTAAGAAAAGAGCGTTACAACTTTGATGAAGAAGAAACGAGACCTTATTTTGAAGTGAAAGCAGTAACCAATGGGGTATTTGAATTGGCAAACAAACTATTTGGAATGAGTTTCGAAAAAAGAAACGACTTACCAACTTGGCATAAAGAACAAGAAGTATACGAAGTAAAAAACAGAGACGGATCGCACTGTGGAATTCTTTATTTAGATTTCTTTGCTAGAGACAGCAAAAGAGGTGGAGCCTGGATGAATTCTATAAGAAAACAATCTAATGTAGATGGAATGATTCACCCTGTGGTAACAACAAACTTCAATTACCCTGCACCTACTTCAAACTCTCCTTCGTTATTATCTTACAGAGAAGCAGAAACTTTATTCCACGAGTTTGGACATGCCATTCACGGATTGTTATCGGATGTAAAATACAGAAGCTTATCAGGAACGGCTGTTCCTAGAGATTTTGTTGAGTTTCCGTCACAAGTAATGGAAAACTGGATGGGAGAACCAGAAGTGTTGCAATTATTTGCAAAACACTATAAAACTGGAGAAGTAATCCCTGCCGAACTAATAAAAAAACTAAAAGATGCCAATAGTTTTAATGGTGGTTTTGCTACTACCGAATACATGGCAGCTGCTTATTTGGATATGTTTTGGCATACATTAGAAGCACCAACAGAATTGGGAGTAAACGAATTTGAGGCACAAAAACTAACTGAACTTGGATTGATAGATGTAATCCAACCAAGATACAGAAGTACTTATTTCTCTCATATTTTCTCTGGAGGATATTCTGCAGGATATTACAGTTACCAATGGTCAGAAGTGTTGGATGCAGATTGTTTTAATGCGTTTAAAGAAACAGGAAACCTATTTGACCCTGCAGTAGCAAAACGTTACCAAGCAATGATGGCAAAAGGAGGATCTGAAAAAGGGATGAAATTGTATACAGACTTTAGAGGACAAGAACCAGATATCAAATGGTTATTGGAAAAGCAAGGGTTTGTGAAGTAAAAATAATTTTATGAAAGGAAAATGGGAGGGGCAATATTGGTTTACCGATAATGTCCCAAACTCCATGTTGAACCAATTGACTAAATTTGAATTAGAGATTGACACTTTTAATCAATCAAAATTTTCAGGTTGGGTAAAAGATGATTTAGAAACTGGAGGAACAAAGGGAAAAGGAACTGTAACGGGCAAAATAAAAGGGGACAGAATTCAATTTGTCAAACAAATGCCAGTACGTACTTTCATTCATGGAGAAGATGAAAAAGTAGAAGAAGAAAAACCTCATAGGCCAATATATTACAGTGGAACCATTAATTTTAAAACAAATAAAATTAATGGAACTTGGAGATTTAAGATGGGTTTTGGCTTTATAAAAGGTGGAGTAGCTTTTTATAGAGCAAGTAAAGGTGAATGGAATATGAAAAAAACTGATTAATTTTTAAGAAAGTGCACCACATAAGACTACTACCTAAAATAAAAAGATTTAAATCCAATAGCCTTTTTCGAACTTTTCAGTCAGTGTGCTAAACAGTCACAAATAGCTCAAGACTACCTCTAGTCCTTAGGGGGAAAAAGATATAAGTATCACAAAAGTATCTCGGAAAACCTATGAAAATTCTAGATTTTTTTGGTTCGTTTTTTCATCAATGGAAAAAATGAACAAGT
>CAXIAX010000176.1:0-2854 GCA_964021785.1 uncultured Flavobacteriales bacterium | reverse complement strand
AAAAACCCTTAACTTTACTCTATGGCAAGAATAGATTCTTTTTTATGGTCGGTACGATTGTTCAAAACCCGAAGCAAAGCAACAGAAGCTTGCAAGAAGAACAGAATTATGATAAACGGAGGAGAAGCTAAAGCTTCTTCTAAGGTGAATTCTGGCGATACGGTTATGGTAAAAAAAGGAGGTATAAAATACGAATACAAAGTATTGGGTGTAGTGAGCAAAAGAATGGGCGCAAAGCTTGTTCCCGATTACATCACAGATGTAACTTCTTTGGTAGAAAAAGAAAAGCTTAAACTACAATTGCTAGCCCAAAAAACCTATAGAAACAAAGGAGAAGGCCGTCCTACGAAAAAAGACCGTAGAGATTTAGAAGATTTCTTGGAGTAGCCTAAAACACAATTTTATTCATTTGGTTGATTCTCGTCTGTAGATTCCTGCCTCCGCAGGAATCTACAGGTAAAAAGAAGTTTTAGAGCAAACTCAAACCTTCCTCAATCAGTTTTTTCAACTTTGGGTTACTTTCATAAATGGATTTCAAATGTGAAACCACTTTATTGTTTAACTCTTCAGAAGTAGTAATTTCTGATATTTCTAGAGACAATAACCAATCGGTAGGGTAGTCTGCCACAAGTTGTTGAAAAATGGAAGAAAGCAGTTCTTCATCTTGCTTTTTGTCCATTCTCATTTCTCTTACTTGAGCATACAAACTTTCCAAAATAGTCATTTGTTCGGTATTTTCTACTTGTTGCGTAAGTGTATTGGATGTGCTATATAAATTAGGAAACGAATTGTAATCGGCAGAACCGGCATAGGCCGAAATTATATCTTTCCCCACAGCCATATCAAAGGTTCCGTATTCGGGAAGAAACAACACTTCATCTCCGTAGGTTACGGTACAATCTACAAACTGAATCAACAACAGTTTTCCTCTCGTGTTTCTAAACCCAGTTACGTTTAGCCCTTCTACTCTTATTCCGCTTTCAAATTCGAAAACAATGCGTTTTCCATCATAAAAATTATAAGCTTTAAGATCTACAGGACTCATGTCTTCAATAGCCAGGTTGATGCTTTTTAGTTTTCCAAGAGGCGAACTAAATCCATGAACGTGATTATCTATTCCGTGTCCAATAAGCTCTTTTTCTCTAAACGCAAGAGCAGTTTCTCCTTCCGTTTTTATAAAAATAACTTCATTGTCTTCGTTCAATATCATTCTAGAAAACACTCCAGAGATTTGTAGTCCTGTGCTCAATTCAATAGTTCCTACTTTATGCGAATCAATCAATTTTTGTACTCCTCTAAATCCTCCTTTTCTTAGTGCCATTTTATTGGCAAATTCTTCCAAAACTTCCATTAAATAAGCAAAATCGGGTGTTACAAAAAGTTGTGGTTGTGGTTTAGTTATATCAAAATTTTGTTCTGCAGCATGTATAGAATAAGGAAGCTTTTCTACCTCTTGGGTCATACAAAATTCGCTTTCGCCAATAGAGGATAATAACCCAGCTCCGTATATTTTTGGGTCATTTATTTTCCCAATCATACCGTATTCTACCGTCCACCAATGTAGGTTACGGATTTGTGCCATTTCGGATAACTCAATCTTTTTATTTTGTAATTCATTCACCCAGTTTTCGGCCTCATCTATTTCTGTTTGTGTAGAGCTATTTGCTTCTTTCAAAATAGATAATTTACGCACTGCTTCATACATTTCATTGTCGTGATTAGAAAGAATAGCCTTAGATCCTATTTCACCAAAACGCCTTAAATATTCGGCATAATCAGGATTTGCAATGATGGGAGCATGTCCTGCAGCTTCATGAATAATATCTGGCGCAGGAGTATATTCTATGTTTTCTAATTGCCTAATGTCTGATGCAATTACAAGAACTTTATAAGCCTGAAACTCCATAAAAGCATTGGGAGGAATAAATCCATCTACCGCCACAGCCGACCATCCTATCTCTTTCAAGATTCGATTCATACCGTACATACTAGGAATTTCGTCAATATTTATTCCCGTTTTATCCAACCCAAAAAGGTAAGAATCATGCGATACGGTAGGTAAATAACTCGTGTTTTTTCGCATTACGTATCTCCACACTGCTTGATTTATAGGAGTATAATCAGTATAGTTTTGAGGCTTAATAAACTGTTTTAAATGATTAGGAAGGCGATCAAGGTTGGGATTTAGCGACATGCGGGTGTTGTAATATTTATTAAGGGATAAAATTAGATAAAAATAGAATCAATATCTACGATTCAGTTTTATATTCCGGCAAGTAAATTGTAGGTTTAATGTAAAAATACTTAACTTTAAATAACTTAAAAACACAGAAGACAATGAGCGATAACTTTGATACAACTTGGAACAAAAAAGAATTTAAAGCTTACGTGCTTTTATATTGCAGTCAGGCAGATTTTGAGGAAAGCAATGCCGAGAGGGGAATGATTGTTGATAAAGTGGGGAAAGACAATTACAACCATATTTACCAAGAGTTAGATCAGGATAATGATTACACTCGAATTCAAAAGATAATGGCAGCTTCAAAAAGGTTAAATTATAACCACGAAACTTTGATTGCAGATATGAAAGAAGTTTTCTTTGCAGATGGAGATTTTGACGCAGTAGAAAAAGGAATTTTCTTGATGCTGAAAAGAGTATTGGGCTAACCTAAAATTTTGGGTTTTTCTTGTTGTTTCTATTCATAATACCCAGTGCAGCTAAGGTTGCGCCAATAAAAACGAGTTGGTAATAATCTTGAAAAGAATCGGTTACAATTGCGGCAACTATTCCAAATAGCAAAGCACCTACTCCTACAATAATTGAGATTGTATGTATTTTATCCATGTGTTTCAT
>CAXIAX010000175.1:0-2947 GCA_964021785.1 uncultured Flavobacteriales bacterium | reverse complement strand
AGGTATAAGAACATAATGATTGATGAATTTCAAGATACTTCTGTTTTGCAATGGCATAATTTATTGCCGCTAATAGATAATTCGCTATCTATAGGAGAAAAAACATTGTTGGTGGGAGATGCCAAACAAGCTATTTACAGATTTAGAGGTGGAAAAGTAGAGCAATTTGTAGAATTACCAAAAATTATAGATAAGTCTGATGATATTTTTCTGGAAGAAAGAGAATATACTTTGTCGGCAAATCACAAAGATGAATTTCTTGAAACAAACTGGCGTTCACATTCACAGGTAATCGAGTTTAATAATTGGTTTTTTGATGAATTGAAGATGTTTTTGGAAGAGGACAAACAGAAGATTTACCACAAGCAAGAACAAAACATTACCAAAAAGAACCAGGGATATGTAGAAGTTTCATTTTTACCTTACGACAAAGAAGAAATAGAAGACTTGTATTTGGAGAAAACCAAAGAAAAAATAGACGAATGCCTAGAAGATGGTTTCGAAATGAAAGACATTGCCATATTGGTAAGTAAGAATAAATACGGAAAATTACTTTCCAATTATCTAGTGGAGGAAAACTACAAGGTATTGACTTCGGAAAGTTTATTGATTGAGGAAGACAAGGAGGTAAACTTTGTGATTAATTTCTTGAAATTTATTCATAACAACAATGAAAACTCTGCCAAACTGGAAATGATTAAGTACTTTTTTGAAAACGAAAAGTACAGTCCTGCCCTACTCTCTTATTCCAAAAAGGTAAAAAATAAAGCAGATATTAATATTAAGGAACTTTTGGCAAAGTTGAATCCTGAATTTGACCTGGTGAAACTGTTTGAATTATCTCTTTATGATTTGGCAGAAACCATAATGAGGCAATTCATTGAGAACTCTACCAAAGGGAATTCCTTTTTGATAAAACTATTGGATGTAATTTATTCGTTCACTCTTAAGAATAATGACCTACAATCGTTCTTGACTTATTGGGAAAACAACTCGTGGCGAATTTCATTGGAAACTCCAGAAGATAATGCAATAACAATTATGACTGTGCATAGATCTAAAGGATTACAATTTCCTGTTGTGATTTCTTCATTTACCAATTGGGAATTTCATTCCTCTATGAATATTCCAAAGAAATGGGTAGAGCTAGGCGACAAAATTCCTCACTTACCTATTGGGATTCTTCCTTTAAAATCTAAAATACTAGGAACCGACTTTGCTTATTTGAAAGAAATAGAAGATGAAAATGTAAAATTGGATAAGTTTAATCAATTGTATGTGGCACTTACTAGACCAGAAAAACGATTGTATGTGATTTCGGATGATGGTGTAAAGACAAAAAAGGAATTCAAGACGAATAACATTCATCCTTATTTATATAGAATATGCCAAAAGCACGAAAATTTTAATGACAATGAACTAATCATAGGGGACAGAACGAAACAACCCAAAGTAGAAAAACTAGATACTACCAATAACAATTTGGAGATAAAAACTGTAATAAGCACAAACTGGAGAGAAAAAATAAGAATTAGTCAGCAGTACAATGAAGTTTGGGGAGAAGATGGATACAAAGAACGTATTGCTTACGGAAATCTTATTCATAATATATTGGCAAGAATAGAAACGAAAGAAAATATTGAGCCAGCCATATTAGATTTTGCCGAACAAGGTTTGATTAAAAATGATGAAGTAAAAACGCTAGTTCACGAAATAGAATTACTACTAGAAGTAGATAAAGTGAAACCATGGTTTTCTGGAGAAGGTAAGATTATGAATGAAAAGGATATTTTATCTAAAGAAGGTAAGCTATATCGTCCGGATAAAGTAATTTTGTTCAAAGACAAAACAGTAGTCGTAGATTTTAAAACTGGAGAAAAGCAAGAAAAGTATGCAAAACAGATAAGCAACTATGCTCACCTACTTGCAGAAATGAATTATCCTAATATTGAAAAATACTTGCTGTACACCAAAGATAAATCGGTAGAACAAATAAGCTAAACCTCACAATGGGCAATCGGTTCCTAAGTGAGAAACAAAATAGAATTGAGAACTGAATATTGACACCAAAAATAACACCAATGAAAAAGACTTTTTATACCTTAATATGTATCCTATTTTTAACAAGCTCTTTTGGGCAAGAAACAACAACTAAAAAAGGTCCAGAAATCAAGTTTTTAAATCTTACTTATGATTACGATACCATAGAAAGATACTCTAACGGGACTAGAACATTTACATTTTACAATATTGGAGACGAACCCCTTATTATAAAAAAAGTAAAATCTGGATGCAGCTGTACTGTGCCAAGTTACACCAAGGATACTATTCCTCCATTTGGAAAAGGAGAGATAAGTGCACGATACAACACCAAGAAATACGGAAAATTCAATCGTGAATTAACTGTTTTTTCTAATGCTACAAATGGAAGAGTAAAAATTAGAATAAAAGGAGTAATTATTGACCCAAAGAAAACTTGGGGAGTAGAACCAAAACAATAGTCAAGCATGAGTTTTAGTTTAGAAATAAAGCATTACAAAGAATTGAGTCTGGATGAATTCCACGATATTATATCATTGCGCATAGAAATATTCTCGGTAGAGCAAGAGGTTTTTTACAATGACCTAGATGGATATGACAAAGATGCTCACCATTTAATAGGGAGAAACAAAGCTGGAAAGATAATAGCTACTTCAAGAATTTTGAAACCTGGAGCCAAATACGACAAAGCTTCATTTGGAAGAGTTGTAATAGATAAAGCTGCGCGTGGAAATGCCTATGGACATGAAATGGTGAAATTTATGAATGATTTTATTTCTAAAAACTTTCCTAAGGCAGGTTGCAAAATATCTGGAATGCTATATTTAAAGGAATTTTATGAAGGTCACGGCTATAAAAAATCAAGTGATGTATACCTGGATTGTGGAATTGAACATATCGATATGAT
>CAXIAX010000174.1:0-2952 GCA_964021785.1 uncultured Flavobacteriales bacterium | reverse complement strand
TGAGCTTCCTGAGATATAGCTATCAATTCAGTGTTTACCGTTCTGAAACTCTCTACCTCTACTCCATCTAGCCAATCCATTTCATTCTGTGGAGTTAAAACTACAGGCATTCTTTTCTTGATGTTGTGAATTTCTGCCATTACTTCGTTTGCCTCTGTTGTTACGATAGAATATGAGTTTACAATTTCATTGGTAAAAGGATTTACCCAAGAGGAGTAAATTCCTGCGAAAGCAAAAAGTTCTTCATTCTCTATCCCAATCAAGAATTTCTCTTTGTTTCTGCCTTTTGTATCATGCCATTTCCATTCGTAAAAACCATTGGCTATCACCAAACATCTTTTGTTTATCGAGTCTTTGAAAGATGGTTTCTCTGTTAAAGTTTCAATCTTTGCATTCAAGGTAAATGACCTAATATCTTCATTATCCGAAAAACTTGGAATCAATCCCCAATTATAATTTTGAATCACTCCTCTATCTTCATTGGTAATAACTGGAGTCTTGGGAAAGTTGAATCCCGAAATTTGATTACTTAGATTTAATTGTGTTTCTATAGCCATATCAGCATCAAACCGCTTCTTAATTTCTGCTGCCGCCCTGGTTAATTTTGTATTGAAACACATATTAAATTTACTTTTAATAAATACTCTTCTCTCTGTCTTTCCCTTACAAAGGAATTAATCTGGTATTTTACCTAATCCATAAAAGAACCATGAGCTATAACTTTCTTGTTTTTTCTCTCTTCTTATTTGAGTCTAATCCTATAAAGATACTGAAATCTGAGCGAATTTGCATTTAACATGTTTTAAGATTTTTATAATTCATGAACACAATTAGAATGTATTTAATTGTATTTTAATGATTTAAACAATTACTCCTTCTTTTAAAATCTTCCTTTTTTTATCAATTACTAGCAATCTCTATTTTTGTGGCACATGGGTTGCACTACTCCAAGTAATTAATTTAAAAACTAAACACTATGAAAACTACAAAAACAATATTACTAGCTGCAATTCTAGTATTCGCTACACAATTTTCTTTTGGTCAACAATTTTTAAATACCAAAGCAGATTTAAACAATCCGAACAAGCATAAAATAGAACTGAGAAAAAAAGGACATGAAAGACCTACTCAAAGAATAGCCGCTAAACCAAAATTGGAAAAATGCAACAAAAAAATTGCACAAAAGCAAATTCAACAAAAAAGACAAAAGGTTGTTCAAAAGAAACAAGTAGTGCAACCAATCGTAAAAAAAAGAAGATAAAATATATTAATCATTAAAAATATAAAGCCATGAAACCAGTAATCAAAATAGCATTAGTAGCAGTATTAAGTTTAGGAACTATACTTGCAATAGCACAACCAGGAAAGAAACACCATAAGAAGCAATTCAAAAAGGAAATTCACAAAAAGAACTTTGATAAAAAGAAAGCTTTTCACAAAAAACACCACAAAGCAAAGAAATTTGCAAAAGCTGGAAACAAGCAAAAATTAAAACATCAAAAGCGTCACCAAGTAAAAAAAGGTCTAAAAAAGCAAAAAAGACAAAATAGAAGGTAAAAAAAAAGCAATGACTTTCGGGTCATTGCTTTTTTTGTGGTTCAAACTATTCTATTTAATCAAACTCAATATCTCATCTTCTATCGCTTGGCTCTCCCATATTTCTTCAATATTGGGTTTGTCCATTACTTTTTTCATCAGGGCATCTTGCTCCATTCCTTTTTTCCATGCTTCGGAATAAGGAATATTACTAAATGAAACCTGACTGTATAGCGGCATCCATTTATCTGGATGTGCTTTCGAGAATTTTGATTCTAGTTTTTTCTGTAATAAAAACTTTGGATCAGAAACTGCATCACGCATTACATAGTAATTGTGAACCGATAAATCTTGAAGTGCATCTCCATCTGGTTTTCTCAATTCGTATTCCTTGAATACTTCCTCCCAGTTTTCGTTATGCTTCTTCATCAAATTGTACATTACGTAACAATCTTCAAAAGATCCGTTCATTCCTTGTCCGTAAAATGGAACAGTTGCGTGAGCTGCATCCCCCATCAAAGCCATTTTTCCGCTTGTCCAAGGTTTACACCTTATTATAGAAAGGGAAGAAAGTGGATGCTCGTGCCAATTCTGTACCAAGTTTGGCATCATATCATAAAAATCTGGAAAGGTTGTTTTGAAGAAATCCTTTACATCTTCGTCTGTTTTTATGGTTTCAAAAGAGTTTTCTCCTTCAAATGGCATAAACAAAGTACAAGTAAAACTTCCGTCTTCGTTTGGCAAAGCAATTAACATAAACTTACCTCTTGGCCAAATATGCAAAGCGTTTTTCTCTATTTTATAACTTCCATCTTCGTTTGCTGGCAATAACAATTCCTTGTAACCATCATCAATGTAGTCTTGCATGTAATCGAAACGGTTTTGTTTCTGAAAACCTGTGTAACGCACTGCCGAAAAAGCTCCATCTGCAGCAAAAACTACATCTGCACTGTCTTCAAAAATTTCATCCGTACCGTATTTTTGTAGAGTAACAGTTCCTGACTTTGTATCGGCATCAATACATTTTGTATTATAATGTATGGTTGCACCATTTTTCTTTTCAGCAATATTCATCATCAAAGCATTCAAATGTCCTCTAGAAACCGAATTAATTGCTTCTCCATTTGTTCCATAAGGCTGATAAGTTAACTCACCATCCAAACTGTGCATGATTCTTCCTGGCATTGGAATCGCCAATTCTTCCACATCTTTGTCAATTCCTGCGGCTTTCAAAGCTGTCCAACCTCTAGTAGAAAGTGCCAAGTTTATCGATTTACCAGCAGATATTTCTGCCTGACGAATGTCTGGCCTTCTTTCGTAAATCGTTACTTTATATCCTTCTTTCGCCAAATAAACTGCCCATAATGAACCTGCTAATCCCGCTCCTACTATTATTGCTTTTTTTTCTTTTGCCAT
>CAXIAX010000173.1:0-3084 GCA_964021785.1 uncultured Flavobacteriales bacterium | reverse complement strand
CTCTATAAACAAAACTACTTCTTCCCAAAATCATTCCTTGGTTAATCAATTTCTTGAAAGGCTCTTCAAAAGAAATGTAATCCATGTCGTACAAGAACTTAGTCCAAAAACGAGAATACAATAAATGCCCTGTTGCGTGTTCTGCTCCTCCAATGTATAAATCTACTTGTCCCCAGTAATCTGCTTTTTCTTTCGAAACAAATTCACCTTCGTTTTTAGGGTCCATATACCTCAAGAAATACCAAGAACTACCTGCCCAACCTGGCATAGTATTCAATTCCATTGGCCATGTGCACGAACCATTTTGTTTGTCGTTCGTTTTAAGAATTTTCTTGTTTCTACACCAGCTCCATGTGTTTGCATTTCCCAAAGGTGGATCTCCATCTTCGGTTGGTAAATACTTCTCTACCTCTGGTAATTCAATCGGTAAAAACTCATCTTCAATTACTTTAGGTATTTCATTTTCGAAATACACTGGGAAAGGCTCTCCCCAATATCTTTGTCTCGAGAAAATTGCATCTCTCAATCTAAAATTGGTCATTCCTCTACCACATCCTTTTTCTTGTATGGCTTTTATAGCTGCTCCAATTCCTTTTTTGGCATTTAATCCATTCAAGAAATCCGAGTTAGTTAGTAGCGCAGATTTATCTTCGCATGCTGCTTCAGAAATATCTACGTTTTCAAATATATTTTTTATTTCGATACCAAAATGATTGGCAAAAGCCCAATCTCTTTGGTCACCTGCAGGAACAGCCATTACAGCTCCAGTTCCGTAACCAGCCAAAACGTAATCACCAATCCAAATTTGTACTTTATCTCCCGTGAAAGGGTGAATTGCAAAAGCACCTGTGTTAACTCCGGTAATGTTTTTTACATCCGCTTGTCTGTCACGTTCCGTTTTCAAACTAGCTTGCTCAATGTACTCCTCAATAGCTTGTTTTTGATCTGCAATAGTAATTTCTGCTACCAATTCATGCTCTGGGGCAAGCACCATAAAGTTTACACCAAAAATTGTATCGGGTCT
Source organism: uncultured Flavobacteriales bacterium (assembly GCA_964021785.1). GTDB lineage: Bacteria > Bacteroidota > Bacteroidia > Flavobacteriales_D > CAJJDF01 > CAJJDF01. Next base: position 2,060 of record CAXIAX010000173.1, on the reverse strand, counting down.
TGTTGTAAAAACTTCAATTTTTTTATCTGAGTTTTCTACATCAAAAAACATAGATGCTCCTTTCGATTTTCCAATCCAGTTCTTTTGTTGTTCCTTAATAGAATCACTCCAGTCTATCGTATCCAATCCTTGAATCAAACGATCGGCATAAGCAGTAATTCTCATACTCCACTGACGCATTAATTTTTGCACCACAGGATGTCCACCTCTTTCCGATACTCCGTCTTTTATTTCGTCATTAGCCAATACTGTTCCCAAAACAGGGCACCAGTTTACCATAGAATTGGAAATAAAAGCCAAACGGTAATTCATTAAGATGTCACTCTGTTCTTTCTCCGTAAATTTACTCCATTGGTCGGCTGTAAATGTTTCCGTTTCTGCGCAAGCAGCTTTCACGTTTGCGTTTCCTTCTGTTTCAAATACAGCAGTAAGCGTTTCTAGTTTTTCGGCTTTGTTACTTGCTTTGTTGTACCAAGAATTAAACAATTGTTTGAAAATCCATTGCGTCCATTTGTAATACTCAGGCGAAGAAGTTCTTACTTCTCTGTCCCAGTCAAAAGAGAATCCAATTTGGTCCATTTGCTGACGGTAACGCTCTACATTTGTTTTTGTAGTAACCGCAGGATGTTGTCCTGTTTGTATTGCATATTGCTCAGCAGGTAATCCAAAAGAATCGTATCCCATTGGGTGCAATACGTTATATCCTTTTAGCCTTTTGTAACGCGAATAAATATCAGAGGCAATATAACCCAGAGGATGCCCAACATGCAATCCTGCTCCCGAAGGATAAGGAAACATATCCAAAGAGTAAAACTTTGGTTTTGTGGAGTTTTCTTGTGCAGCAAAAGTCTTTTTGTCTGCCCATTCTTTTTGCCATCTCTTCTCTATCTCACTGTGATTGTATTCCATTGATTTTTCTTTGCGTGTTATTTATAAGTGCAAAGATACTTATTAATTGATAATTGATAATTAACAATGAATAATTAAAAATAATGGATGTTGTAAGCCGCAGAGTGGCTGAATATTAATAGAATTATGTCTAATGTAAATGAAATATAGCTCCGTAGGTGCGAAATTGTTTTTGCAATAATAATATGTCACCCCAAAAGGGGCTTTTAATATAATGTGTAAATTGTTTCTATTAATATTTAGCTCCTCTGGAGCTGTAGAATAAAATTTAGTTTTAGTGTTTTTTGATTCAAGGAAACTCTAAATAATAAGTTTGTTGCACTTATGAGTAGAACACAGCATAAGTTAATTTGTCAATTCGAGTGAATTAGTTGACCGAAAGGGAAACTAATTAGTATCGAGAATGACTAAGAAAAACTAATTAATCTTGTAACTAATTGATTAATTGACGTTATATTTATGTTTTAAACCCTATTTATGAGAATTCCACTTTTTTTGATGTTGATGATTTTTGGATTCAGTTCTTTTTCACAGAAATTGGATTCTGTTCAGAAAAGGAGATTTTTACAAGAAATGTCTTTATTAGAAAAATTCAGTAATTACGAAAAGATACTTGATTCTTGTGATAAGTATCTACTTGACGAAGAATGTGGGTGGTTTAGGGAGGAGCTGATAGTATTGAAAACACAAAGTATTTATGCTAAAGGGAGAGCTGAATACAATCCTCACATGGGATTGTATAGTGAACATAAACGATATATAGTAAAATCTATAATTAACGAAATAGACTCTGTTTTAGAAGCAGAAAATCAAGGCTGCGGAGAAAAGAAAGAGCTTTACTACAGAATGCAATATGAGTACTATAGTGGATTAGATACTGTATTGCCAGAAATTAGGATTAAAAAAAATAAATACCATAAGACTAAAGGTTATTGTGCAGTGTCACCGCAATATTTTTATGGAAATAATCAGTGGTTAGGTGTTGAATTTGTTTTTGGACTCTTGCAAAGAAATAATAGAATGAAATATATTGAAAGTACCCCTATGTATAGTTTTACTTATTTAAGTTTAGGTTTTAAGGGGACAATCTCAAGTCAAAAAAAAGGCTCGGGATTGAATGTTAGTCTTTATTCTGGATCCTATAAATGGAT
>CAXIAX010000172.1:0-3124 GCA_964021785.1 uncultured Flavobacteriales bacterium | reverse complement strand
TATCTGTAGAAGAAATGGAGGTAATGGCAGAAGAAGAAATTGAAGCAGATATTTCTGAAGAAATTATAGAGCCTGAAATAAACGCCAAAAAAAAATCTGAAGAATTAGCCAGTGTTATAGCTAAGAAGTGGGTGATTGATAAGGTAGAACTAGTTGTCCCAGGCATTACACAAGATTTAACTAAATATTATCAAGCTACAACTTTCTCTTTCAATACAGACCAATCTGTAACTTTTACTGAAGTTGTAGAAGGAGTCTCAAAAACCTCATTTGGAACTTGGAAATTATCCAAAATAAATAAAATTGAAATGAGAATTGAAGATAACTTAAGGACATTCGTAATTTTAGAATCTTCAAACAATATCTTTATTATTAAAGATGAAAACGAAAAAAATTACTACAAGTACTACTTAATTTCTGAGTAAATAAATCCTTAATTTCTCTTATCCAATCCCCAATATAATTTGTTTCTGATAGTTTTGAAGAAATCTTGATTAGGAAACTGAACTAAATTAATATTCAGTTTTGATTTAGAAACAACCAACGTGTTTTTAGTAGAAATTTCTTCACTACGTGAATCTAGAGTTGCTAAAAACTTCTCTTCCCTCCCTTCTACCTTTATTTCTATCTCACTATCATCCGACACTATAATAGGACGAATATTTAAATTGTGTGGAGCGATTGGTGTAATTACAAAATTATTGGAATTAGGCATTACAATTGGCCCACCACAACTAAGCGAATAAGCTGTAGATCCTGTTGGAGTAGCAATAATTAAACCATCTGCCCAATAAGAATTTAAGAAAATTCCATTCACAAAAACATGAATCGTAATCATAGAAGACGAATCTTTCTTGTGCACCGTCAACTCGTTTAAGGCAAAATTATATTTTCCAAAAAGCTTTGCTTTGGTATCCAAATTAAGCATGGTTCTTTCCTCTATTCGGTAATCACCAGCCATCAATTGTTTTATTACTTGCTTAATCTCAGTTTTTGCTGTATTGGATAAAAACCCCAATCTTCCAGAGTTTACTCCTACAACCGGTATCCCTTTTTTAATGCTTGTTAAAGTATCTAAAATAGTTCCATCTCCCCCAATACTAAACAAAAAATCTAGCTTCAATTTAGGGTAAGTTTTTCTGGTATATTCCTTTACTTCTTGCCCAAAGGTTATCCCTTTACCTCTTACATTTTTATGAAATTTTGAATACACAAAATAATCCACCTCCAATTTATCCAATTCATCAATTAATAATTGAAAATATGGGATAAAATCATCAGAAAACTCTCTACCGTATATTGCTATTCTCATCAGGATTATTTGATTACTAAACTGTCGCCAGTCATTTCTTTGGGTTGATTAATATTCATTAAATGTAGTAATGTTGGTGCAATATCGCCCAATTTTCCCGATTTAATTTGTGTTACATTTTTATCTATAACAAAACAAGGTACAGGATTCACGGTATGCGAAGTGTTTGGACTACCGTCCGCATTCATGTTTTTTTCTGCATTTCCATGATCAGCAATAATCACAAAACTATAGCCATTTTTAAGTCCAGCCTCCACTACCTGTTTCAAACAAGCGTCAGTAGTTTCTACTGATTTTATAATAGCTTCCTGCATTCCTGTATGACCTACCATATCTGTATTTGCAAAATTAAGACAAATAAATTCTGCGGATTGCTTATTTATTTCCTCCAGAATTTTTTCCGTTACACCTGGTGCACTCATTTCTGGCTGTAAATCGTAAGTGGCCACTTTTGGTGAGTTTACCACAATTCTCTTTTCCCCTTCAAATGTTTCTTCTCTGCCTCCCGAAAAGAAAAAGGTAACATGAGGATATTTTTCAGTCTCCGCAATTCGTACTTGTTTCAATCCTTCCTTAGAAATAACCTCTCCCATTGTCATGGATAAATTATCCTTGTTATAAACCACATGAACATTTTTGAAGTTGGCATCATATTGTGTCATTGTCACATAATATAAATCCAACTTATGCATATTGTATTCATGGTTGTCACTTTGCGTAAGCACTTCGGTAATTTGACGACATCTATCTGTTCTAAAATTAAAACAAATGACCACATCACCCTCTTCTATCTTAGCTATAGGATTCCCGTTCTCATCCGTTCTCACCATAGGTTTCAGAAATTCATCTGTTACTCCATTTTCATAAGATGTAGCAATCAAACTCTCAAAATTCGAACATTTCTCTCCTTCTCCATTTACCATCAAATCGTAGGCAAGTTTTATTCTTTCCCATCTTTTGTCTCTGTCCATGGCATAATATCTACCAACCACAGAAGCCAACTTCACTGTTCCTCCTTCAATCTTATTTTCTAATTCTTTTATAGAATTCAAGCCACTTTTAGGATCACAATCTCTACCATCAGTAAAGGCGTGAACAAAAGCTTTCTCTACCTTATTCTCAGTTGCCATTTGGCATAATTTATACAAGTGTTTTTCGTGAGAATGTATTCCTCCACCAGAAACAAGACCAATAAAATGAACCTTCTTATTGTTCTTCTTGGCATATTCAAAAGCATCTAATAATTCTTTTTCTTCTGAGATAGAATTATCTTTTACGGCTTTATTAATTCGAGCAAAATCCTGATAAACCACTCTTCCTGCACCAATATTCAAATGTCCCACTTCCGAGTTTCCCATTTGCCCTTCAGGCAAACCTACTTCTTCTCCATAGGTTACCAATTCGGTGTTTGGGTATTTGGTATAAAGACTATCCACAAAGGGAGTATTTGCAAGGTGAATTGCATTGGTATTATCTTTTGCTCCGTGTCCCCAACCGTCTAATATTACAAGAATTGCTTTTTTTGTCATAGTGTTTACTTTCTATTACAAATATCGGGAATTTAATTGATAATGAATAATTGAGAATGGATAATTGATAGTTACTAAATACTAAAATTAAGACTGTCATTCTGAACTTGATTCAGAATCTGTTGCCTATGGGCAATGAAACTAATAAACAGATTCCGTTACAATTCCGATAGCTATCGAAACGAGATGACTGTGATTTGTTTTTTATCAATAAAAACTATCCCAAAAAATTATCAATTATACATTATCAATTATCAATTGATTCTTATCTTTATCCCATGAA
>CAXIAX010000171.1:0-3217 GCA_964021785.1 uncultured Flavobacteriales bacterium | reverse complement strand
TTTTGAAGGTTTTCTGGCACTTCGAAAGTTATAGAAACCGAGTCTAATGCTATTTTTGTTACTTCTTTTACTGCTAACGTATGGAAATTGCTCATTCAATTATTGTTTGATAGTTGATTTATTTTATTAATAATGTAATTGTATACTTTCCTTTTAGTATATCAATTTGTATATTTGATACCGATAAAGGGTATTTTTTACAATGCAAATCTAATGATAGATTTTATTTAAATCAAAATTAGTGACATTAAGTATGAAAACCTTTGATTGAAAACATCAAACAACAAACAAATTCCTATGACTGAACAAGAATTATTTGACCAGAAGATTGAAAATGAAATAAAAATTGAACCTAAGGATTGGATGCCTGAGGACTACAGAAAACATTTGCAAAGACAAATGTCTCAACATGCTCATTCAGAAATTATTGGAATGCAACCTGAAGGAAATTGGATACTAAGAGCTCCTAGTTTGAGAGCTAAAGTTATTCTTTTGGCTAAGGTACAAGATGAGGCAGGTCACGGGCAATATTTATATTCTGCTGCTGAAACTCTAGGAAAAACAAGAGACACTTATATTGAAGAATTACAAAGTGGTAAAGCTAAATACTCTAGTATTTTCAACTACCCTACTTTGTCTTGGGCAGATATGGGAGCTGTAGGTTGGCTTGTAGATGGAGCTGCGATTGTAAATCAGGTTTCTTTACAAAGAACGTCTTATGGACCCTATGCAAGAGCAATGGTAAAGATTTGTAAAGAAGAAAGTTTTCACCAGAGACAAGGATATGAGATCATGGCTCACATGGCAAGAGGAACTGCTGAGCAAAAAGAAATGGCTCAAGATGCACTGAACAGATTTTGGTGGCCATCAATTATGATGTTTGGACCGCATGATGGAGAATCTCCTAGAAGTGGAAATGCCATGAAATGGAAGATTAAAAGAGAAACTAATGATGATTTGCGTCAGCAGTTTATTGATAAAACAATTGCACAAGCAGAATTAATAGGACTAACTATTCCGGATCCAGATTTGAAATGGAATGAGGAGAGAGGTAGTTATGATTTTGGAGAAATGGATTGGGATGAATTTTGGAGTGTAGTAAAAGGTAATGGTCCTTGTAATAAACAAAGGATAGAGCATCATGTAACTGCGCACAAAAATGGTAGCTGGGTAAGAAAAGCTGCTAATGCTTATGCTGAGAAGCATGGATAAAAAAGGAGATATTAGATGTTAGATAATAGATATTAGACTAAATATTCTCGTGTTATCTCTCTAAAGGATTTAAATAAAATTGATATAGAATTTAAAAAAGAAAAAAAAGATGAGTGAAGATAATCAAGGACAAGTTTGGGAAGTATTTGTACAAGCAAAACCAGGACTTACGCACAAACATGTAGGAAATGTGCAAGCAATGGGAAGAGAAATGGCTTTACAAAATGCTAGAGACATGTACGTGAGAAGAAAAGAAGGTATTAGTATTTGGGTGGTGAAATATGAAGATATTGTAGCTTCATCTCCAGAAGAAGCTGGTGCATTTTTTGACCCAATGGATGACAAAGCTTATAGACAAGCTACTTATTATGTAATGCCAGAAGGATCTAAACATATATAATAAGGAGTGAATGAATATTCAAAAGGATATTCTGGTTATTTACCATACCTATATATAGGTGAGGGAATTTTAATAAAATAAAAACAACAATGAACGAAAGTTTAAAACAATATTTATTTAGAATAGGAGATAGTACCTTAATAATTGGGCAAAGATTAGCCGAATGGTGTTCGAAAGGACCAACTTTGGAAGAAGATGTTGCTCTTACAAATATCTCTTTGGATAATTTTGGACAAGCAAGAATTGTATTTAGCCATATTGCCGAAATGGAAAATAATGGAAAAACTGAAGACGATTATGCTTTTAGAAGAAACGAAAGGGAGTTTTTTAATGCTTTGATTACTGAAAGACCTAATGGTCATTTTGGTGATACGATTGCAAGAAGCTTTTTGTTTGATGCATTTCAATTTCATTTTTACACTGAATTATGTAAAAGTAATAATGAGTTTTTGGCTGGGTTTGCAGAAAAATCATTGAAAGAAGTAAAGTATCACGTTCGTCATTCTGGAGAATGGGTTGTGAGATTAGGAGATGGAACAGAAGAAAGCAAAGAAAAGATTCAGGAATCTATCAATGATTTATGGGATTTTACTGGAGATATGTTTGCTACAGATAAAAATATTGATGCTTTGACAGCAGAAGGAATTGCTCCTGATTATACTTTAATATATAACAACTGGAAACAAACTGTTGCCGAAGTTTTGGAAAGAGCTACGCTTACTGTGCCAGAAGATGGTTACATGCAAAATGGAAGTCTTGACGGAAGACATTCGGAATATTTGGGTCATTTGTTGGGAGATATGCAGTATTTGCAAAGGTCATACCCTGATGCGAAGTGGTAGAATTTAGTGAATAGGAAATAGTGATTAGTAAATAGTTTTTTTTGATTCTCGTTTTAGTTAGAGAAGAGAAAATAGAGTCGAGAAACAAGATATGATTCACGTGATAAATTGACAATGAACAGCACAATTAAACATACTGAAAAAGAGATTTGGGAGATTTTGGATACGATACCAGATCCTGAGGTTCCTGCTATTTCTATTGTGGAATTGGGAGTAATAAGGAAAGTTACAATTGAGAATAGTACTGTAACTGTAAATATTACTCCTACTTATAGTGGTTGTCCTGCTACCGAAAGATTTAAAGCGGACATAAGAGAGTTTTTGACCAAGGCAGGAATAGAGAATATTGAATTAATTATGCAATATTCTCCGGCTTGGACTACCAATTGGCTTACGGATGAAGCCAAAGAAAAACTGAGAGTTTATGGAATTGCACCACCTATTGATGGAACTGAAGACAAAGGTTTCTTATTTGAAAGTGGACCCAAGGTTGTTCCTTGTGTAAAATGTAACTCTAAAAATACTGAAGTAACAAGCCAATTTGGTTCTACTGCTTGCAAGTCTCTTTACAAATGTAAAGACTGCTTGGAGCCATTTGAGTATTTTAAATGTATATAGATTTTGGTATTCCCCAAAACAAATTCCAAATTTCATTTTATTTGCTTTGACTATTGTAATTAATCTAATTCCCTGGTATTATACCTGTGCAATTCTATTCCTAATCCTGTAAAAAGAGATATTACTACTATTGCAATTATTGATT
>CAXIAX010000170.1:0-3238 GCA_964021785.1 uncultured Flavobacteriales bacterium | reverse complement strand
CTACAAAGTTTACCTCTTTAAATTTATCCAATGATTTTTCTAAATAAATAAATTGGTCGGGATGAATGATATAATTGCATGTGTAGCCTTCAATTGTTAACTCTATGGCTTTACTTTTGCATTGATTTGATTTGTTTTTAAGATTCACCAGGTAGTTTCCTTCTCTAATAGAAGTGAAATTAGGATTGGAGGAATAACTTACTCCATTATTGATAGAGTATAAATAATTAGGGTCTGAAGTAGTAAATTGAATAGAACCTGTGCTGTTTTCTGTACAAGAATTAGTAATGAGAATACTTTCTTTTTCCAAAGAAAGGTTACAGTTTATGGGTGCAATAGAATCCTTATTTTTCTTTGTTGTTGCCAATGGTTCTGTTGGTGATGTTACTTCTGTAGAATCTATTTTTGTTGATGAAACAAGAGGTTGTTTAGTTGGTTTTGTTTCCTCTTCACCTCCTGTTTTTGGAGTTTTTATAGCTATAGAATCTACTGTGGAAGGAGTAGGAGTTTCCCCTGCGCTTTGCTGAATTGAAGTAGTAAGTTTTCTTTCGCTCATAGAATCTATGATTCTGAAAGGAGTTGGTTCTGTCACCAAAAAGGTTATAGATTTTGAAGTTTCCTTTTGAATTTCAATTTTTGCAGGAGTCATTTCTTTGTTGGAATTATAGAAATAGAATGAAACAGCAATGGCTAAAACTGCAATTCCAATTCCTACAAGAAGGTTTCTTTTAAAAAGTGATCTTTTGTGAATTTTAGTCAGTGTTTGATTAACATTAATCAATTCAGCTTCCTCAATTAGGACATCTACCAAATTATAATCATCTACCAAAGTTTGAAGTTCGGGATTAGATTCTAGCTGTTTTTCGAAGGCAATTCTTTCCTCTTTCCTCAAATTGTTATTTAAGTAATCTTCTATCTTAGAAAATGTATTGAAATTATCTTGCATTGTTAAGTTGTTGTTTTATACTTGGATTCTCATTTATTAGATTTTTTAGTCTTTGTTTACACTTATAGTTTTTAGTTTTTGCAGTGTTGGGATTGTTGTAATTCATTCTTGCGCATACATCTTCCATGCTTATTTTATAAAAAATGGTGTAAGTGAGTATTTCTTTGCACACTTTTCCTAACTGTTCTAGTAATCCGTTTATTAGGTCTTGATTACTTGTTTTTGTTGAAATTCGTGCCTCTTCATTTATGGCTATATCGCCTTCTATTGATGTTTTCTTCCCTTCTTTTTTCACGTAATTAATCCATTTGTTTTTGGCTGTTTTAAAAATGAAAGCTTCAATATTCGCTTCTATATTGAATTTATCTTTTAGTACATAAGAATAAAACACTAAAATGGAGTCTTGAAATATATCTTGAGCTTCTTCTTTCGATCCATTATTTGTCCTTATCCACTTGCTGATTTTTGGCTGTAAGTTTTTATACAAAAATTGTAAAACCTTATCGGCCTTATTATTTTTGATTGCTTGCACAACCTCAATATTTGTATAAGACGATTTACCCATAATTATTAACTATGTTGAGAAAGTAGATGTTAGAATAAACCGTCATTATTTATCTAATTAGTGTTACTGGTATTGGCGAGGATGAATTTGCGCAAAGAATAAAGTAAAGTCCCGTAGGCTCTAGTCCTCCTAAATTATTAGTTCCATCCCAAGATGGAGAGCCCACTGCTAAAGTTTTTACTTGAACACCAGAGCGATTATAAACTGTGGCTGCACCACCAGAGCAAGGTAAAGGAAATACATCATCTATTCCATCTCCGTTTGGGGTAAATACATTGGACGATACGGCAATTATTCTTGTCGTGGTGTCAGAACAAACCGTATCAGAGACTGTTAAAGTAACTGAGTATACTCCTTGCGAAGAATAAGTGTGAGAGGTTGAACTTCCTGATCCTGATGTAGCATCTCCAAAATTCCAACTGTAATTTGCGGGTGGAGTAAGCCCTGTGGAAGTAGAGTTCAAAGCCACAGATAACCCTGAAATTGTTTCTGAAAAAGATGCATTTATCGGACAACTGATATTATTTACTGTAATTGGTAAGATTGAAGTGTCTTGGCAATATCCTCCTATTGTATCTGAAACATATAAAGTCACTGTGTAATTACCTGCAGTAGCATAGGTGTGGGTTGGATTTGGGTTCATACTCGTATTTCCATCGCCAAATAGCCAAAAATAATCTGTGGTTCCAGTAGTTCCTATGCTTGTGTTAGTAAAACTTGAAGTTAAGCCAGTTGAACTTTCTGTAAATGAGGCTGTCCATGGACAGTTTGAATTTAAGACAGTTATGAAGGCGCTTGTGGTGTCAAGGCAGTAACCACCAATAGTATCCGATACTTCCAACCCAACTAAGTAGTTTCCGGAACTTGCATAAGTATGGTTTGGATTTTGTAAAGTGCTAGTGTTTCCATCCCCAAATTTCCATAAGTAAGATGAGGTAGCAGTTGTGCCTAAACTAGTATTTGTATAAAAAGCGGTTAATCCACTTGAAGTATGAGTAAATGAGGCTACCCAAGAACATCCCGACATAGGAACGGTAACTACTTTGTGAATAGAATCAAAACAAGATGAACCCCCTATTGAATCCCAAACTTCAAGTATCACATTATAAGAGCCAGGAGTAGTATATGTATGAGAAGGGTTTTGTAGTGTGCTGGTAGAAAGGTCTCCAAAATCCCAAGAGTAAGTTGTATTCAATGAAGTACCTAAACTATTAGATGTGAAGAAAGCTGTTAAACCTGTTGAACTATGAAAATAATTAGCGTTCACTGGACACCCTGCAATAACGTTCATGTTTGCTGAGTCGGTACAAACTCCATTAGTAATAATTAATACAACATAATAAGTTCCATTTGTAGAATATGTATGAACTGGATTTGCAATCGTACTTGTTATGCCATCTCCAAATTTCCAAAAAAAAGATGTTATTGCTGGAGTAGCAGTACTAGTTGATGTGAAAGATGCAGTTAACCCACTTACACTATTTGTAAAAGAGGCATTACACTGTGCTTCTAAATCCTGTAAATTTAGGGTAATCAAAGCAATTGTGATTAATATATATTTAATAAGTTTCATAACTAATAATTGTTAGAAGAACACCATGTTATACTGTGTCTCTATTGATAATACATTTAAGGTTTCAATTTGTAACCCTTTTTATAATTTTAGTTTAATATTTATTTCCATTCTATTGACATTCACATTGCTTTGTCTAGCTAATGGGACGAAA
>CAXIAX010000169.1:0-3244 GCA_964021785.1 uncultured Flavobacteriales bacterium | reverse complement strand
ATCAATTTTATCTTATTGGTAAAATTATTGAAGGTACTATTGAAGAAAATTGGTTTGTACATGTTCCTTTTAACTCTACCCTCGCAATGACAGTTAGAATAAATAAAATTGAAGAAATAGAAATGGCTTCAGAAAAGGAACCTCACACTTTATTAATAATAGATTGTGATAACGAATCTATTGATTTCTTTCTTTCATTGAAAATAGAACTAGAAAACTTAATTGTAACAATACAAGGTGAAGATTAAATTGAATTTTCAAAAAAGAAATTTAAAACATTAACAAAAAGTGAAATCACCCAAACAACTCATACAATCTGTAGGCCATGCGTTTTATGGATTTTTTACTGCTCTTAAATCTGAGGCTAGTTTAAAAATTCAGACCACGATTGGACTAATTGCTATTGGGTTAGGAATATATTTTGAAATAAGTAATACCGAATGGATGTTTGTAACACTAAGTATTGCGGCTGTATTGACAGCAGAAACGATAAATTCTTCCATAGAGGAATTGGCAGACAAAGTGACTTTGGAGAAAGATCCTATGATAAAGAAAGTGAAAGACATGGCAGCTGGAGCAGTTTTAATTTCGGCTATTGCCTCTATTATCATTGGTTGTCTTATTTTTATTCCTAAATTTATTCAATAATTAAACTAGAATGATAAAAGTAACTGGAGTAACTAAATCTTATAAAAATCTGACTGTTCTAAAAGGAGTCGATTTGGAAATTGAACAAGGAGAAATAGTCTCTATTGTTGGAGCTTCGGGTGCAGGAAAAACAACCTTATTACAAATAATTGGTACATTGGATAATCCAGATTCTGGAACAATTTCCTTTTTAGATACAAATATATCGAGCTTAAAAAAGAAGGAATTAGCCAAATTCAGAAATAAGAATATTGGTTTTGTATTTCAATTTCATCATTTATTACCTGAGTTTACTGCCTTAGAAAACGTATGTATTCCTGGTTACATTAGTAATACACCAAAAGCAAAAGTAGAAGCTAGAGCTCAAGAATTACTAGAAATGCTAGGTCTTGGCGATAGAATTAATCACAAGCCGGCAGAACTTTCTGGAGGAGAACAACAAAGGGTTTCTGTAGCTAGAGCCTTGATAAATAACCCTTCGGTAATACTAGCTGATGAACCGAGTGGTAACCTAGATTCTAAAAATGCCGAAGAACTTCATAATTTGTTTTTCAAATTGAGAGATGAATTCAACCAGACTTTTATTATTGTAACTCACAATGAAATTTTATCGGACATGAGCGACAGAAAACTAGTAATGAAAGACGGAGTAATAATAAGTCACCAATAAAGATTCTTTATTTTTTTGAGAAATATTTCGGCACAAAAAATAAAGCAACCAATAGCTAACTTTTAACTATAACCTATACAATGAAAGTTTTATTCATAGACGATACGCACCCTATACTCTACTCCATTTTTGAAGAAAAGGGATGGGAAATTACAGTAAAAAACAAAGCTACTAAAGAAGAATTAGCTACGGAGCTTCACCTTTACCAAGGAATAATTGTGAGAAGTAGATTTGTGTTAGATAAAGATTTTATTGCAAAAGGTACTAATCTTAAATTTATTGGAAGACCAGGTGCAGGCTTAGAAAACATTGATGTAGAATTTGCCGAAAGCCAAGGAATAAAAGTATTTCGATCACCAGAAGGAAACAGAGACTCTGTAGCTGAACACGGAATTGGGATGATACTCATGTTATTCAACAAACTACAAAACTGCAATACCGAAGTGAAAAACGGAATTTGGGATAGACTAAATAACCGTGGAGAAGAACTAATGGGTAAAACCGTAGGATTAATTGGCTATGGAGTAATGGGTAAAGCAATGGCTCAAAGACTTTCGGGGTTTGGAGTTACTTGTATTGCCTATGACAAATATTTGACGAATTACGGAGATAACAATGCCGAACAAGTTAGTTTGGAGCAATTATACGAAAGAAGTGAAGTGGTGAGCTTACACACACCATTAACCGAAGAAACAAAAGGAATGATTGACGAATCTTACTTGTCACATTTCAAAAAACCATTCTATTTTCTAAACACAGCCCGAGGACAATCAGTTGTGCTCAATGATTTGGTTAAATTATTGAAAAAAGGGAAAATACTTGGTGCTTGTTTGGATGTATTGGAATACGAAAAAACCAGTTTTGAATCCATGTTTACTGAAAACAAAACTGAATCTATGGAATACTTATCTAATGCAGATAATGTAATTCTTTCTCCGCATGTTGCAGGTTGGACACATCAATCTAACATAAAAATAGCTCAGTTCTTAGGCGAAAAAATCGCGAAAGAATTTTAATCTTATTCGTGAAGAATTAAAATTGGACTAGTAGAATGTTTAGCCAACTTTTTACTCATGCTAGAATGGAATAACTTATCGAAAAACGTTCTTTCTCTAGTTACAACTGATAATAAATGTTGTTCGTCTACGGCATCTAAAATTGCTTTTTCTACGTCATCAGATTTTATTAAATCTATGTCATAATCAAACGAATCGAAAATAATTTTTAGTCCTTCATTCTTTTTATACAAACGATCCGATAAATCTGTATCATCTTCATTGTATACATTCAAAAACTTTACTTTGAAATTAAATTTGGTTGCAAATAACTTAAAAAAGTTCATAGAATCTACCGATTTCACACTATCAAGGCTACAAGCCATTAGTAAAGTATCTATTTTTGAGTAATTAGAATTAAGTGGAACTGCCAAAATTGGAATCTTCACTTTATCGATAATTGCAGAAGTTGTACTTCCCAAAAAGATATCTTTCATTCCTGTAGCTCCAGTTGTTCCCAATACTACCATATCAAATTCGATATTATTCACCATACGAACAATAGAATTGGAAGGAATATTGAAATCGACAATAGAAGTAAGTTTTAACCAAGAATATTTTTTAGATTTCTTAGCTATGAGAGCGTCTAATTCTTCTTGTGTCTCCTTTCTTAAGTCCTCTTGAATATTAACAACTATAGTTGCTGCACCACTAGATGGGATATGATATGCACTTAAAAGTACAATTTCTGCATCCATTTTTTTTGCCAAGAATATCGCATATTCTAAAGCATTGTTTGCACAAGCAGAAAAGTCTGTGGGTACTAATATTTTTCTCATAGCTTTATATTTATTTACTTTTTGATAAATATAGGCTGATGCGATAATTGATAGTATGATGAATGTCAGTTTTAAAACTAATCCTTATCAAA
>CAXIAX010000168.1:0-3297 GCA_964021785.1 uncultured Flavobacteriales bacterium | reverse complement strand
ACAAGAACGGAATTAACGTGGAGAAAAAATCTCCGAACTATGCTCCAATATAGAATTAACCAACCTATAACACCTATAACAACCTAATCTTGGGGATATTTTAGTATAATTGTGTAATATAAAAATACTATTATGCCAATTAGAATAAGAAAAGACAAAAATGCCGATACAGGTAGTACTACTCCAAACAGACCAACTAATAATTCTGGAGGAGGTGGAGCAGGAGGATTAATAGCCTTTGCACCTTTGTTATTTACTTTATTCAAGAAAAAACCAAAACTAGTTTTGGGTATTGCGGCAATAGGCGCTTTGTTATATTTTACGGGAGCTCTAGATGGGTTTTTGGGAGGTGGAGATAATTCCAATCCAGTAGTTGTAGCTCCAGATGACTCAGAATATAATAATTCTGCGTTTTCTACAGGAAGCGAATATGACGAAGAAAAATATGTAAACACAGAGATATTTGCATCTCTTGCCGACAACAAGAAAAACCCAATGCCTAATAGTGTTTCATTGTTGGAATATGCTCCAAACAGAGGAAACCAAGGAAGTCAAGGGTCTTGTGTGGGATGGGCAAGTTCGTATGCAGCAAGAACAATACTGGAAGCAAGAGCCACAGGAAAGAATCCAAATAGTGTAGTGATGAGTCCTTCATTTTTATACAATCAAATTGCACTAGAAGGTTGCCAAGGAACCTACATTAGTGAAGCCATGAAATCTTTGCAGTCTACAGGAGATTTACCATTAAAACAATTTAGCTATAACGAGAGAAGTTGTGATAAAAAACCAACTCAAAGCGAAAAGATATCGGCAAATACCTACAAAATTAAAGGATACAATAGGCTTACTTTAAATGGAGACAAGCACAGAACTGATGTGTTGGCAATAAAACAAAACCTAGCACAAGGAGCTCCAGTAGTAATAGGAATGATGGTGGGAGGAACTTTTATGCAAGGAATGCAAGGAAGAGAAGTTTGGAATCCAACTCAAGCAGATTATAATCAAAAAGGATTTGGAGGGCACGCAATGTGTGTAATTGGATATGATGATTATAAATCGGGAGGAGCGTTTCAAATTATGAATAGCTGGGGACCAGGATGGGGTAAAGATGGAGTGGCATGGGTAAGCTATGAAGATTTCGATTTTTTTACCAAAGAAGCTTACGGATTATACCCAATGGGAAATGCCAAAGACGCTCAGTTTGATCCAAACAAATTGGAAATGAGATTTGGATTGGTAAACAATGCAACAAAGCGTAATATTCCTTTTCAGTTTGTAGATGGAATTACATTCAAAACTAAGCAGCCTATTGCTGTAGGAACAGAATTTAAGATAGAATCTACCAACTCTATTGAGTGTTATACTTACGTATTGGGGCAAGAAACTGACGGAAGCAGTTACACATTGTTTCCTTACACAGCAAAGCACTCTCCTTATTGTGGAATTACAGGAACACGTTTGTTTCCTAATGACCATTCTTTGGTAGCAGATGATTTAGGAAACAAAGATTACATGGCTATTGTGGTTTCAAAACAACCCTTAGATTATGATCAATTAAAAGATTTGGTAAACAAAGCTTCTGGTGCAACTTACCAAGAAAAAATACTAAAAGTGATTCAGTCTCAAATGATTCCAAACGTACAGTTTAACTCTAATGGAGAAACAATAAATGCAAGCTGTAACACACAAGGGAAAAACATTATGGCTGTAGTATTGGAGATTGAAAAGAGGTAGAAACTAAACTCAAATTAATTGTCATTCCGGACTTGATTCGGAATCTATATTCATTGAAATATTAAGAATAAGTTAAACGTGAAATATTCTTTGCTAGACCCTGAAATAAATTCAGGATGACTGATAGAAAGAAAAGAATCCTTTATGTAACTTCGTGAAATAGCTTTTTACATTGAGGAAAACACATAAAATAGAACATCCTTTATCTTTTAATGAGATAGAAGTATTATCGAATAAATTCGAACAATTAGTTTTTTTAAACTCCAATTCAAACGACAATACTTCCTTGTTGGCTGTGGGAGCAAAAGCTATATTTAGCCCAAAAGAAAATGAAGTGTTTGATGGATTGAAGCAGTTTGTAGATGAGTACCAAGATTGGGTATTTGGTTATTTGAGTTATGATTTGAAAAACGAAGTAGAGCCTAGTTTAAGTTCTAATAATCCAGACCAATTGGATTTTCCTACAGCACACTTTTTTGTTCCTCAATTTGTTTTAGAGATCTCTGCAGAAGAAACAATCTTACATTTTGATAAGGAAGAAGAAAAAGACCAGTTTTTGTCTTTTTTGGAAGAAAAACAGCCTAAAAAAGAGTTGAATCAGCAAAAAGTCACCTTTACTCAAAAAATGAGTAAAGACAATTACGAGCAAAGATTTGACGCGATAAAGGAACATATTCAGTTAGGAGATATTTACGAAATGAATTTTTGCCATGAGTTTTATGCCAAAAATGTAGAGATAAATCCATTTGAAACTTATGTAAAGTTAAATGAATTGACAAACGCACCATTTTCTACTTTCTTTAAAAACGGAGAACAATTTATACTGTCGGCAAGTCCAGAACGATACATAAAAAAAGAAGGAAAGAAACTAACGACACAACCTATAAAAGGAACAGCAAAAAGAGGAAAAACCTACGAGGAAGATGAAGCAATAAGACAAGAGTTATCATTAAATGAAAAAGAACGAAGTGAGAATATAATGATTGTAGATTTGGTAAGAAATGACTTATCGAAAACAGCAAAAAAGGGATCGGTAAATGTAGAGGAACTGTGTAAAGTGTATACTTTTGAAACTGTGCACCAAATGATTTCTACAGTAACATCTGAGGTAAAAGAGGACGTTCACACTGTTGAGGTATTGCGAACTACTTTTCCAATGGGAAGTATGACGGGAGCTCCTAAAGTGGAGGCAATGAAAATAATAGAAGAGTTGGAAACTACCAAAAGAGGAGTTTATTCGGGGTCTGTGGGTTATTTTACTCCAGAAGGAGATTTTGATTTTAATGTAATTATACGAACTTTGTTGTACAATGAAACGAGCAAATACCTTTCCTTTATGGTGGGTGGAGCAATAACGGATAAAGCAACTGCTGAAGATGAATATGAAGAAACTTTATTGAAAGCTGAGGCTATGATAAGGAGTTTGAAATGATTTTTTAGAAACAAGAAGCAAGAAACAAGAAACAAGAAACAAGAAACAAGAAACAAGACCAAAAGTTTCAAGCGACAAAAATGTAATCGAATAAATTTAACACAAGATATTTCTTAGGAGAAAGGGGATAA
>CAXIAX010000167.1:0-3355 GCA_964021785.1 uncultured Flavobacteriales bacterium | reverse complement strand
TAGGATTACATTATAGATTTTAAAATCAAAGGAGTGTTACCCTAGGCGACAAATAATATGTTTTATTATCGTTTTGGGGTGAATTATAAATAAACTAGATACATTAATACAACCATAAAAATGAATACAATTAAAATAGTATTGTTGCTAATTGCTTGCGCTTTATTCTCATCTTCTGCTGGTTTTTCTCAATATGAAGAACTTCCAAAAGAAGAAAAAACATACAAAAACTCTGGAGGAATAGATTATAGATACGATTATGGATATGCCAATATTGGAATTGTATATCGAAGAAAGATAGCAGATTCTAAGTATAATTTTAGAGCCAATCTTTATTTGGGAGAGGAAGAAGGAGAAAATGTTAGCACAATAATTTATACTAATACTTACAATACATTTGGAATGGCGGTTGCAGCAACAAATGATACCAATTATCCATTGTTAGGAATTAGAGAAGGGTATGAGTC
The DNA here is from genome assembly GCA_964021785.1 of uncultured Flavobacteriales bacterium. Taxonomy (GTDB): domain Bacteria; phylum Bacteroidota; class Bacteroidia; order Flavobacteriales_D; family CAJJDF01; genus CAJJDF01. The sequence continues at coordinate 2,888 of CAXIAX010000167.1, read as the reverse complement.
TCAAGGTTCATTTCAAAAAATTGAATTAGGTTTTGAAAGAGAATTTTCTATTTGGAAATTTAATATTATTGGAGGTGTAGATCTTTCTCTGGGTCATTCTTTTAGGTCAGGTTCTAAAAGTTTAATAGAAGCAGTACTGTATGAAATTGATGATAATGGAGTTAAGTATTACGAGTTTGGAGAAAGAGAATTCGATTCTACCTATTTTGGTGAGCCAGTTAATACAGTTACTGTAAAAAGAAATTATTTAAGTTTTGGAATTATTACAAGAGTTGGGATGAAATATGATTTTACTAACCGAATTTTCGCAACTGCTTTTATTGGTCTGCGTTTAGAGAAAGAGCTAATGATTTCCGAATCTGTAAATCACAAAAATGATTTGTTTAAAGAATTACTGCCCTACAATAAAGGTTTTAATTCAGTTAATCTTAACACTTTCGCATCCATAGGTTTGCATTATAGATTTTAATGCGATAATTAGGTTAAAAATATAAAGCCAAAACAAATTCTGTTTTGGCTTTTTTTATGTTCCAATTTTTATCAAAATGAACTTTTTTAATTCCCAAGTGTATAATAGAGTGATAAATGGTAACTTTAATCTCTTAAGGATTAATTGTTCTGGAGAGATTTAGTTTACAAAAATTAACTACTATGTTTAAAAAAGGAATTTATGTTGTTTTGGTGTCTTTGATAGCCTTTTCTTCTTGCAAAAGAAATAAAAAAAACGAAACAACTGCAACAGAATATAAGATGAAAGAATACCCACAAGGCAATAATTATCCCGATTTATGGAAAAAAGTACAAGGCTTTGAAAACAAAGGTTTGCCAAAGTCGGCCTTGGCTCAAGTGGAAGAAATACAAACACTTGCTAACAAGGAGAGAAATGTAAATCAGATAATAAAATCTACCATTTATGTATTGAAATACAACCAACAGCTGGAAGAAGAAAGCTATGTGAGTGCTATTGCAAATCTAGATAGTCTGGTAACGGTTTCTGAAACTCCTCAAAAGCAAATTATTCACAGTGTATTAGCAGAATTATATTGGAGCTATTACACGAGCAACAGATGGAAATTTAACAACAGAACAACCACGGTAAATTTTGTAAAAGAAGACATAAGAACGTGGTCATTGGCAGATATTGTAGATGAAACAAATGCCAATTACAAAGCTTCTTTAATCGAATGGGAAAAAACGCGTGAATACGACATCCATAGTTTTAAAGATATTCTTCATCAAGGAAAAAACACAGATTCTCTTCGTCCTACTTTGTATGATTTTCTTGCACACAGAGCTTTGGGATATTTCAAAAATACAGAGCCAGATATTACCAAGCCAGCTTATTATTTTAAAATAGAAGATGAAAAGCTATTTGCAAATTCTCAAGAGTTTATAGAGATGGCAATACCTACAAAAGATACGGCTTCACTAAAGCACACAGCTCTTTTAATTTATCAAAAATTAACTGATTTTCATTTAAATAACACGCTAAACAAAGCGGCTTTGGTTGATGTAGAATTGGATAGGTTGAGGTTTATCCATTCTAATATTACAGTTCAAAACAAAGAGGAGTTGTACGAGAAAGCATTGGTTAGTTTATCAGAGAATTACAAAGAGATTCCTTCTTACACAGAAATAAGATGGCAATTGGCTTCTCTTTATACTCAACTGGCAGCAAACTATAAAGTAGCTGTGAAAGGAGATGCGCAAAACGAACTATACAAAACCTATAGAAAGAAAGCATTTGATGTTGCAACTGAAGCTACAGAGAAATACCCCAATTCTTACGGAGCAAAAAACTGCCAAAACATAATAAATAGCCTTATAAACAAAGAGCTAGATTTTGTTACTGACGAAGCGATTATTCCTAATGAATTGACAAAAGGAAATTTGTCTTTTCGTAATTTGGAGAAAGTGTATTTCAAGATTGTGAAATTAGATTTTGACGAAATGCAAAACATTTCGTTCAAAACTCAAGAAAAAAGAGCGAAGTATTTTACAGATAAACCAACTGTAGAATCTTGGGAACTTACGTTACCAAATGATGGATTATTAAATGCACATTCGGTAGAATTTACAATTCCAAAATTGGCGAAAGGACATTATGCAATACTTGCTGGTTCTAGTCCCAATTTCTCTATCAATAAAGAAGCAATTGCGATTGCTACACTTTGGAGTACCGATATTAGTTACGTAGAAAGAAGTTCAGAAGAAGGAATGGAAATAACTGTATTAAACCGTAAATCTGGTTTTCCTATTGAAGGAGTAAAAGCAGAGGCAGTTACAAAAAAATACGATTATAATTCGAGGGAGTATATTACAAGGAAAGTAGCAACTGTGGTTTCTGATAAGGAAGGATACATTAAAATTCCTAAAGCACCAGAATACCGACAAATTGCTATCAATTTTACCCAAGGAGAGGATCGTTACCAAAGCGATAACGGACATTATCAAAGTAGGTATTATAATAATGCCGAACCAAAAGCTGCCGAAACTGGTTTCTTGTTTAACGACAGAGGAATTTATAGGCCAGGACAAACAGTTTATTTCAAAGGATTACTTATTTCTAAATTGGGGAATAAATCACAGGTTGTTCCAAATAAAAAGGTAGAAGTTGTTTTTTATGATGCGAATGGAAAAGAAATAGAGAAGAAATCACTTAAAACGAACGAATACGGAACGGTTTCAGGAAATTTCACTTCTCCGCAAGGATTATTGAATGGTAGAATGAGAATGCAAATGATGTCGGGAACGAGAAGTGTTGCAAATAAATACATTCAAGTAGAAGAATACAAAAGACCAAAGTTTGAGGTTTCTATTTCGCCAATTCAAGGAGAATATAAGCTAGGCGATAATATAAAAGTAGAAGGAGTTGCCAAAGCTTTTGC
>CAXIAX010000166.1:0-3368 GCA_964021785.1 uncultured Flavobacteriales bacterium | reverse complement strand
ATTTTTAGAGCGTATTATGCGTTTATCAAAAACCCTAGAATAAATTCAAAGGGATTTAATACTTCGGCAGTATTGGGATTTACCAATAGTATGTTGGATATTATCAATAACCAAAAGCCAACTCACTTGGCAGTAGTTTTTGATTACCCAGCAGCTACTTTTAGAACTAAAGAATATCCTGCATATAAGGCAAATAGACAAGAAACACCAGAAGATATAAAATCGTCAGTTCCTGTAATAATGGAAGTGATAAAAGCTTTTAATATTCCAATCTTGATGAAAGAAGGGTATGAAGCAGATGATGTAATAGGAACGTTATCGGTAATGGCAGAAAAAGCTGGTTTTACCACATATATGATGACTCCCGATAAGGATTTTGCTCAATTGGTAAATGAGAAAACCTTTATGTACAAACCTGCAAGAGGAGGAAAAGGTGCTGAAGTGTGGGGAGTAGAAGAAGTGAAAGCTGCTTTTGAGGTGGAAGATCCAAAACAAGTGATTGATATTTTGGGATTGTGGGGAGATGCTGCCGATAATATTCCTGGGATTCCTGGAATAGGAGAAAAGACATCTAAGAAATTGATTGCTAAATATGGTTCTATGGAGAATCTTATTGAGAATGCAGATAAAGATTTGAAAGGTAAGCAAAGAGAAAATGTAATGAATTTTGCGGAGCAAGGTTTAATGTCAAAAATGTTGGCGACAATTATTCTTGATGTTCCTGTAGAATTTAATGAGGAAGATTTAAAAATGTGTGATCCTAATAAGGATAAAGTGATTGAACTGTTTAGTGAATTAGAATTTAGAACGCTTACCAAAAGAATTTTTGGAGTTGATGTGGTTCAAACGGAAAAAGGAGATCAATTGGATATGTTCTCGGTAAATGTTCCTAAAACAGAAGCAGAACAAATTCCTGTGGCTCCTTCAGAATTGAAAACATTAGAAAATACAGAAACGAACTATTCCTTAATAGATACAAAGGAGAAAAGGACTGAATTGATTGTAAAACTGATGAATGAAAAATCAGTTTGTTTTGATACAGAAACTACTTCTTTGGATTCATTGAATGCAAAATTGGTGGGAATAGCGTTTTCTTATAAAGCTGGAGAAGCATTTTATGTTTCTATTCCGCAAGAGGAGAAAGAAGCAATGGAAATTGCACAAGAGTTTAAGTCGTTTTTTGAAAATGAAAGCATTGAAAAAATAGCGCATAATCTTAAATACGATTTAGCTGTAATCAAAAATTACGGGATAGAGATAAAAGGAAATTTATTCGATACCATGATTGCTCATTATTTGATTCAACCAGATATGAGGCATAATATGGATTTATTGGCAGAAACTTATTTGGGTTACAAAACAGTTTCTATTGAGACATTGATTGGTAAAAAAGGAAAGAATCAGAAGAATATGGCAGATTTGGAACCGTCAGAAGTTTCGGATTATGCGTGTGAAGATGCAGATATTACTTTTCAGTTGAAACAATTATTTGAACCTAAACTAACAGAAACCGACACAGAAAAACTATACAAAGAAATTGAAGCTCCATTGGTTTCTGTATTAGAAAAAATGGAAAGAGAAGGAATAAATTTAGACGTTCCTGCATTGGCAGAATTCTCTAAAGAATTGGAAACGGATTTAGCTAAACTTGAGTCTGACATAAAGGAAATGGCAGGAGTTGAAGATGATTTTAATTTAGATTCGCCAAAACAATTAGGAGAAGTCTTGTTCGAGAAAATGGAGATTGATGTAAAAGCCAAAAAAACTAAAACTGGTCAATACTCTACGAGTGAAGATACTTTGAGTAAAATGGTGGGTAAACACGAGATTTTTGAATTGATTTTAGAATACCGTTCATTAAAGAAATTGAAATCTACTTATGTAGATGCTTTACCGTTATTGATAGACGAAAAAACACATAGAATTCACACGAGTTACATGCAAACAGTTGCGGCAACAGGTCGTTTGAGTTCGGTAAATCCTAATCTGCAAAACATTCCTATTCGTACAGAAAAAGGAAGATTGATAAGAAAAGCATTTATCCCAAGAGATGAAAACTATACTTTACTAGCTGCCGATTACTCGCAAATAGAATTGAGAATTATTGCTGCATTGAGCAAAGATGAAGGAATGATAGAGGCATTTAATTCCGGTCACGATATTCACACGGCAACAGCTGCCAAGGTGTTTGATGTTCCAATGGAAGAAGTGGATAGAGAAATGAGAAGTAAGGCCAAAATGGTGAATTTTGGAATTATATATGGTATTTCGGCATTTGGATTGGGGCAAAGATTATCTATCCCAAGAAAAGAAGCCAAAGAGATTATTGAAAGTTATTTTGCAAAATACCCAAGAATTAAATCCTACATGGATGAAGTGGTAGTAACGGCAAAAGAAAAAGGATACGTAGAAACATTATTAGGAAGAAGGAGAAACTTGAAGGACATAAATTCGGCAAACGCAATAGTGAGAAGTCACGCAGAGCGAAATGCAATTAATGCTCCTATACAAGGAACGGCTGCCGATATTATTAAAATTGCCATGATAAATGTGCAAAATGAAATGGAGGCAAAAGGATTGAAATCAAAAATGCTGCTTCAGGTACATGATGAATTGGTATTTGATGTAGAGTTGAGTGAAGTTGAGGTAATGAAAGAATTGGTGAAAAAGAACATGGAAGGAGCAGTAAAAATTGCAGTACCTTTGGATGTAGAAATGAGTACAGGTGATAACTGGTTGCAGGCGCATTAAATGAGTCTTCAGTAGGCAGTCATCAGTCTTTAGTACTGGTTTTGCTTGAAAATGTTTAATTTTGACAAAAGATAAAAAATATGATTACGAATAACGATATAATGAAAAAGCTGAGAGTAGCTCATAAATTTAGAGATGAGGATATTCTAGAAGTATTGAAATTGGTGGATTTTGAAATGACAAAACCAGAGTTGAATGCAATTTTCCAAAAAGAAGATCATAAAAATTACCAAGAATGTGGAGATCAATTGTTGCGTAATTTCCTTAATGGTTTAATTATTCACCTAAGAGGACCAATGCCTAAAAAAGAAGATAAGCCAGCTCCAAAGAAAGCTTTTACTAAGCCACATCCTAGGAGAAAGTAGTTTTTTCTTCTATTCATCCGTAATTCCAAACTTGATTTGGAATCTAAAGTTTTACATTTAATAGTGTAATTATTGAGGTTTCAGATTAATGCTATTCTGGATACAAATTTTGTTTCCGCAAAAGCTCCAATAAAATCCACTAGAATTGACAAGATTGTGGTTGTAATGAAAATCGTAATTGTCAGTTCAACCTGTTTTTAGAGTAAAAGCAAGTTCGCAATTGTCAGTTCGATTGATTTCAATGTGCGATAG
>CAXIAX010000165.1:0-3370 GCA_964021785.1 uncultured Flavobacteriales bacterium | reverse complement strand
TAATTAACTAACCTTAAAACTATTAACATGAAAAAAGTTATCTTATTACTATTCCCGCTTTTGTTTGCTTTTCAGAATGAAGCCAATGCTCGTGCAAAAATACCATTTGGTAATGCAGAAAAACTTGACTTGGTGCAAGACTTACCCGATACAGAAGATTACCTTTTGAAAAATGGAAATCACCTTGATTTGGCACAATTCTATGAAGTATTCACTATTGCATGGGTCCCAATCTGGACTACAAAAGAACCTATTTTAGTTGGTTATGATAAAGTTTCTGATGAATATTATGAATTATCGGAAGAAGAACTATCTGGAATTCTTACTGAAAATAACCTAAAAGCAGACGATTTAATTGGACTTAGCATCTGGACTAAACTAGGTGGTAAAGCAATTATATTTGTTATTCTTGCACTTGTAATCTACGGTTATGTAGGAAAAGATAAGGACGAGAAAGAAGCTCCTGCGGAAGCAACAACTGAGAGTTAAACCAAATTAACTTACTAAACAAAAGCCATCTGACTAAGGTTAGGTGGCTTTTTCTATGTTGTATTTTAATTAAAAAAAGGCGTTCTATAAATAATTTAACCTTAGAGAGTACAAAGGTCACAGAGAAAAAGTAGTAAAAGGCTAAGAACCTAAAACCTCTTACAATACCCCTAAATATTTATGAGTCTGAACAGAAATACGCCATTGAGTATTATGAGTAATATAATCGAGAATCAACTCATACATTTTTTCCTTCTTGGCCCACTCTGCCTGAAGAAAGAGTTTGCAATCTTTAGGAACTTGCTTTGCATGAGATTCTGCCCATTCTAAATCACTCTTATTAAAAACAACAATTTTTAATTCGTGTGCTTTCTCTATTACTGAATCTACCGGCTTCTTAAATTTCTTTGGAGACAAACAAATCCAATCGTATTCCCCTCTCAATGGATATGCACCAGAGGTTTCTACAGCAATTTCTACTTCCAACTTATGCAATTCATTCGTCAGGTAATTCAAGTCATACATTGCTGGCTCCCCTCCTGTAATTACAACAAAATCTGTGTTAGATTCTTTTACTTGGTTTACCAATTCAGAAACCTGAAGAATTTCGTGTTCATTTTTATCCCAACTTTCTTTCACATCACACCATACACAACCAACATCACAACCAGCAACACGAATAAAAAATGCTGCTCGTCCACTATAAAATCCTTCTCCCTGAACGGTATAGAAAGTTTCTACGATTGGTAATTCGGTAATGGATGAAGTGTTTTTAGTCAAAATAAAATAATTCGTTTGGTGTAATGCAAACCTGCATTTTTTTGTCAAAGGTATTCAAATCTTTTATTTCTGTTACAGGATCAAATAAAGATAAACCAATCAATTGAGTTTTTTCTGGTAATTCTGCAATAAATCGATCGTAGAATCCACCTCCATACCCTACTCTATTTCCTTTTTCATCAAAAGCCAACAAAGGAATCAATACTACATCTATGTCTTTTACATCACAAGAAACAGCATTTACAGGTTCCAGAATATCGAAATTGTTTTTAACCAATTCTGTATCTTTTTCGAAATAAAAATGGCTCATTGTATTTTCTTCAAAATTAGATTTTGAAATTACAACTTTACCCGTTTCCATTATTCTATCTATCATTAACCAAGTATCTACTTCGTTATTTTTTGCAATAGGTATAAAACAATGAACCGTTTTATTCTCCAATTTAAAATTCTGAGAAAGGATATCAGTTATCTTCAAACTATCCAATTTGACAGATTGAGAGGTCAATTCTTTTCTTTTGGCTAGGTATTCTTTTCTTAGTTTTTCCTTTTCCATTACATTCCCGGTATCATCCCAGCAGAAGCAGATCTCATTTCCGATTCATTTACACTTTCGGCTTTTTCCAAAGCATCATTTGTTGCAATAATCAATAAATCTTCTAATTCCTCTCTGTCAAATCCCCCTAATTTTTCATTGATAGAAATTGCGTTAACCTTTCTGTTTCCCGTCATTGTTACAGTAACTTTCCCGTTACTCGCTTTTCCTTCTACAGTAATAGTATCTAATCTTGCTTTAGTTTCTTCTACCTTTTGTTGCATTTCTTGCAACTTCTGCATCATATTGTTATTTCCTCCAAACATTTTATTTTGTTTTTTAATTGAAAATGGATAATTAACAATTGATAATTATCCATTCTTTTTATTTTAATGATAATCAAACACTCATTGTCAATTATCAATTGTACATTATTAATTACAAAGCTGGTAACACTTTAGCTTTCACTTCTCCAAATCCAATTCTTACTCCATCTTTTTCAGAATATCCTCTCATGATAACTGTATCGTTATCGTTTATGAATTTTCTTTCTGTCCCATCTTTCATAGGAACAGTTTTACTTCCTTTCCAAGATAATTCAAGCATAGAACCAAATTCGCTTTCTTTTGGTCCAGAAATAGTTCCAGATCCCATACAATCTCCAGTTCTAATGTTACATCCATTTACAGAATGGTGAGCCAATTGTTGGTTCATATTCCAATACATGTATTTGTAATTTGATTTACTTACCGAAGTTTCTTCACCTCCTTCTGGCTGAATCAACACTTCCAAATTTATGGCTACGTGTTTGTCTCCAGTATATTCTAAATAAGGTAAAACCTTAGGATCTTGAACAGGTCCTGCAGTTCTAAATGGCTCTAATGCATCCAATGTAACTACCCAACTAGAAATGTGAGAAGCAAAATTCTTACCTAAGAAAGGGCCAAGTGGCACATATTCCCATCCTTGAATATCTCTAGCACTCCAATCGTTTAGCAAAGTCATTCCAAAAATATAATCGTCTGCTTCTTCGGTAGAAATTGATTGACCCAATGGTTTCCCTTCGTAAGTAAAGAAAGCTGTTTCCAATTCAAAATCCAATAATTTACTTGGTCCAAATACTGGCACTTCGGCCGTAGGTGGTTTCATTTGTCCTTTTGGTCTATGAAAATCTACTCCAGAAGGAACAATAGAACTTGATCTTCCGTGGTAACCTACAGGAATATGTTTCCAGTTTGGCATCAAAGCATTTTCCGGATCACGGAATAAGCAACCTACATTGTAAGCATGTTGTTCACTTGAGTAAAAATCTGTGTAATCTCCAATTTGCATTGGCAATAACATTTCTACTGTATTTTGAGCAAATAATACCTGCTCGCAGTGGTGTTCATTTTTTTGCAATTCGTCATTATCGGCATTCAATAAATCAGAAATTCTATTTCTTAATTCTCTTGTTCCTTGTTTACCATGACGCATCATAGTATTAAGAACATTCGATTCAAAATCTTCTATAGTAAATTGTAATCTTGTTAAATATCCCAAAGAATGAAGCGCTTTTAAATCTAA
>CAXIAX010000164.1:0-3491 GCA_964021785.1 uncultured Flavobacteriales bacterium | reverse complement strand
CCTGCAGCTGGTGCAAACATTACTGTACTTCCTTCGTGAGAGAATTCCTCTAATAACCATTGGCAAAACTTCTCTGCGTTATCTACTGGCAATTGTGCTATAGCATAAAATGCTCCTTTTGGCATTGGGCAAATAACTCCTTCAATGTTGTTTAGTCTTGCAACTACAACATCTCTTCTTTTCTTGTACTCAGCTTGCACTTCGTCAAAATAAGATTGTGGTGTATCCAAAGCTGCTTCACCTGCAATTTGACCCAAAGTTGGCGGGCTTAATCTAGCTTGACCAAATTTTAATGAGCTACTCATGAACTCAGCATTTTTAGAAACTATTGCTCCTATTCTTGCTCCACACATGCTGTAACGTTTCGATACAGAATCAATCATTACTACGTTTTGATCTATTCCTTCTAAACTCAATACTGAGAAAGGCGAACCTTCGTAACAAAACTCTCTGTACACTTCATCAGCAAATAAAAACAAATCGTGTTTCTTTACCAAATCTCTTAGTACTTCCAACTCTTCTCTAGAATAAACATATCCTGTAGGGTTTGCTGGGTTACAAATTACAATTGCTTTTGTTTTGTCTGTAATCAGTTTTTCAAAATCTGCCATTGGAGGCAATGCAAATCCATCTTCTATTTTAGAAGTTACTGGAACTACATTTACACCTGTAGATTTTGCAAATCCATTGTAATTGGCATAAAAAGGCTCAGGAATAATTACTTCCTCTCCAGGATTAAGACAAACCTGCATACTAAAGATTAAGGCTTCTGACCCTCCAGTAGTAATCAAGATATCTTCTGGATTTACATCCAAATCTATTCCTTGGTAATATTTAGCTAATTTATTTCTGTAAGATTCATATCCTGCAGAATGACTATACTCTATTACAGTACGGTCTATTTTACTCAATGCTTCCATCACCACTTCTGGTGTTTTAATATCGGGCTGACCAATATTTAAATGAAATACATTCGTTCCTCTCTTTTTTGCTGCTTCAGCAAACGGAACTAACTTACGAATAGGTGATTCAGGCATTTGAATCGCTTTGTCAGAAATCTTTGGCATATTACATTGTTTGTTTTATGCTGCAAACATAATAAATTTGATAGAGAATAATCATATAAAAATCTGTCAAAATCGATATTTTATATCTGTTATAGTTATTATGTTTATACCAACATTAGAATTTACAAATATGCCAAGGCCAAAGAACAAAACGGAGTTACTAGAATTGGGTAAAATCAATTTTGATAAATTAATGGAATACATAGAATCCTTGCCCGAAGAACAACAAAACAAAGAGTTTCCAAAAGGTACTATGAATAGAAACATTAGCGACATTCTTTGTCACTTGCACCATTGGCATTTGATGATGATGGAATGGCACACGATAGGAATGACAGGAGAGAAACCAGAAATGCCCGCAAAAGGATATACCTGGAAAACTACTCCCGAACTAAATCATTGGATATTTGAAAAATACCGAAAAACCGAATTATCTGAAAGTAAAACATTGGTTAAAAAAAGTTTTGAAAAACTAAGAAAAATCATTGAAAGTCATTCAAACGAAGAACTTTTTACCAAGAAAAAATACAAATGGACTGGAACAACTTCTATCGGTTCTTATCTAGTTTCTGCTACATCTAGTCATTACGATTGGGCTTACAAATTAATAAAAAAAGCAAACAAATAAACTTTTGTTGTCAATGCAGATGTCATAATTATTTTTTTCTTTATTATTAAATTATTTGACGAAAGTATTGTGAAGCCTCTCCGTGCGAAATAATGGCATAAAAATTGTTAATAACAACCAAACTCAAACATATTAATTAATCAATTAAAAAAAATTAAAACCATGAAACAATTTAACATTTTAACCCTTATTGGCGCAGTTGCTATTTGCTTCGCATTATTCTCTTTTAATAATTCGTCTGAGGAACCAAAACAGCATGAATTCACCTCATTTACGGTGGTTGAATCTATAATACCTGGCGGAATGGGAAGATCTAGAATGATAAATTCGTTGGAAACTAGAGATTACAAAGAATTAACTTCTGTTAAAACATCAACAGACAAATCTAGAAATAAATCAAAAAGATCTGACATAAGAGTATTTAACTATGAAGAAACAAAATTGCTTAACTTTTATAATCTAGTAGGAATTCGTTTTCAAAATATTGCTGCAAATGATGCAATCATTAACGATAAAGTGACTACTATGCTTAACGAAGGTTGGGAATTAGTAAATATTGTATCTGGTATCGAATCTGATGCTGGAAAACAAGATGGGAACGGAATCTATTTGACTCGATTTTATTTTAAAAGATCCAATTAATTTATAATCACAAAAAAAAGGATTGAGTTTGTTCTCAATCCTTTTTTTTTGCTTTAAAAGTTTGTTCAGTCAAACCTCAAATGACGAACAGAATTTCCTTTATTTTTAATCTCTAACAAAGTATCTATTCCTATTTGCATGTGTTTCTCTACAAAATTTACAGTTATAGCCGTGTCGCTTTTATCTGTTTTTACTCCATCAGGAGTCATAGGCTGATCAGAAACCAATAATAAAGCACCACAAGGAATTTGATTGGCAAAACCTACACTAAATACCGTAGCCGTTTCCATATCAATCGCCATAGCCCTTATTTGAATCAAATATTCTTTAAAATCTAAATCATGCTCCCACACTCTTCTATTGGTTGTGTACACAGTTCCTGTCCAGTAATCCATACCTGCTTCACGAGTTACGTGAGAGGCAGCTCTTTGTAGGTTAAACGAAGGCAATGCCGGTACTTCTGGCGGAAAATAATCATCTGATGCTCCTTCGCCTCTTATTGCTGCAATAGGCAAAATGATATCTCCCAGTTTGTTTTTCTTTTTAAGTCCTCCACATTTACCAAGGAACAAAACTGCTTTGGGCGAAATTGCTCCTAGCAAATCCATAATGGTTGCTGCATTGGCACTTCCCATCCCAAAATTTATAATTGTAATTCCATTTGCTGTAGCATTTGGCATTGCATTGGTTGTTCCTTTTATCTCTGCTCCCGTCATTTCGGCAAAGAGCTTTACGTAGTTTTTGAAATTGGTTAATAATATATATTCCCCAAACTCTTCTAAAGCTAATCCTGTATATCTAGGTAGCCAATTTTTTATTATTTCTTCTTTTGAATTCATAGTTGTAAGATAATGATTTTTATTGTTAAAGAGTCAAGTCTTATTTATTGTATGTGATTTCATATCCTAACAGGTATTTTCTCTCCTGTTAGGATTCTAATCACCTTAGAATCATCAAATATTATTTACTCCTTTTAAATGATAACCAACTTTTTTCCGTTAAGCTGTACTTTATTTCAGACCTAACAGGAGAGAAAATACCTGTTAGGAGGTTTCCTAATTTTTAAAATTTCTTCAGCTCTTCGTTAAGTCGATTAAGTGGTAAACCTACCACATTAAAATAATCGCCTTCTATTTTTGGGATTCCTACAAATC
>CAXIAX010000163.1:0-3534 GCA_964021785.1 uncultured Flavobacteriales bacterium | reverse complement strand
CCATAATTTTGAAAATTATAAAAAGTAATTCCTACTTCTTTTACTTTAGGTTTGGTTTCCTGAGCCAAAGAAGTAATTGAGAAAATGGTAAACAAGGAAAGCGTTAAGATTTTGATGTTCATAGTGTTATTTTTTTTAATTTAACGGAATATTGACAATAATAGTGCCGTAATTTTAAATAAAAAATTTACTTCAAATAAAAATTGATTACCTTTGTATTAGAAATGATAAAAAACAAATTCATATTAAAAAGCATGTCGCTTTTCTTATCCTTTTGGATGCTTATGGCATCTACAGGGATTTCTGTGAATTTTCATTATTGCGAAGGTGAAATTGTAAATTGGAGTGTGTTGAATTCTGCAGATGAATGCGATCACAAACAAGTAGTGAAATCTTGTTGTGAAACTGAAGTTGTAAAGGAATGTCATAATCCCTCAGAATCATCTATAGAAAAAACAGACTGTTGCAGTTCGGATCAAGCTTCTTTCGAATTGGAAACAGAATTTAATCTGTCAGGTTCGGAGGTTACTTTCACATTACCACAATTATTAATTCTATCTCAATACGTTTTTCCTCTTTTCGATACAGAAAAAGAAAAAGCAGGAGTAGTAAATTATGTCACTCCTATACTAAGCTATAGGCACGATTCGTCTTTTATCCAATCTTTTTTAATTTGATAAATATTTAATAAAGTTTAGAAATCACAAACTGATTTTGACTAATTAAATATGAATTAAAAAAAAGAATTACCATGTTAAAAATTAAATTAAGTTTAATTGCTTTACTAGTGATGCTAGCAAGCAATTCAATGGCTCAGGTAGAAGTAAAAACTTCTTTTTGGGTGGATGGAGTATGCGGAATGTGCCAAGATAGAATACAAGATGCCGCATTAATAAAAGGAGTAAAATATGTGTATTGGGATGTAGATACCAAAATGCTAGAAGTGAAGTTTAATGCAGATAAAGTGAAACTGTATCAAATACATGAAGCAGTAGCAAAAGTGGGTCACGATACTAAAGAGAAAAAAGCTTCACAAAAGGCATACGATAATTTACACGGTTGCTGTAAATACCGAGATGCAGAAGTGATTGATGCTCATGCTCCGGCAGAGGAAGAAGGGAAGTCTTCTTTTTGGGTGAATGGAGTTTGTGGAATGTGTGAAGAAAGAATAGAAAAAGCATTAGATATTAAAGGAGTAAATACAGCCAGTTGGGATGTGGATTCCAAAATGCTAACCGTAGATTTTGATGCTGATAAAATATCATTGACAGAAATACACGAAGCAGTAGCTGCCGTAGGTCACGATACAAAAGAGAAAACGGCTCCGCAAGAGGCATACGATAATTTACATGGTTGTTGTAAATACCGAGATGCAGAAGTGATTGATGCTCATGCACCCGTAGAGGAAGAATATGTATTGCTAAATGGGAAAGTACTAGAGATTGATGAAAACGGTAAGAAATCGCCTGTTTTTAGTGCTAATGTATATTGGCAAGAGACAAATGCAGGTCTTACTTCTGATGAGAATGGAGAATTTGAAATAAAACAACACGAAGGAGAGAATAACCTAATCGTTAGTTTTGTAGGATTATCATCCGATACGTTAGAAATTACAGATGAATCAGAAATAATGGTTATGCTAAGTAATAGCATTCAGCTAAGAGGATTTACAGTAGTGGAGAGAAGAAAATCGATAGAGATTTCTAAAATGAATGTGATGAAAGTGGAAGGGATGAACAAGAAGGAATTGGCGAAAGCTGCTTGTTGTAATCTATCCGAGAGTTTTGAAACGAACCCATCTATTGATGTTTCATACACAGATGCGATAACAGGAACAAAGCAAATAAAAATGCTTGGTTTGGCAGGAGCAAATATTCAAATCACCAAAGAGTTGATGCCAGATATTAGAGGTTTTTCTTCTTTTTATGGAATGGAGTTTGTACCCGGAGATTGGATAGAAAGTATTCAACTTACCAAAGGAATTGGATCTGTGAATAACGGATACGAAAGTATTGCAGGACAAATAAATGTAGAGCTTAAGAAACCAGAAGAGTCTGAAAAATTTCATGTAAACTTATATGCAAATGGAGGAGGAAGAGCAGAGCTTAATACCAATTTCAAATTCAATGTAAACGATAAGTGGAGTACAGGATTTTTATTGCACACGAGTATGAGAGCAATAAAAAATGACGTAAACAATGATGGGTTTTTAGATAATCCATTAACTCAGCATTTTATTGGGATAAACAGATGGAAATATTCTGATACCAATGGACTACAAGGGCAAATAGGAGTAGAGGGAGTGACAATGGAAAGTGTAGGAGGACAATTGGATTTTGATAAAAATCAAACGATAGATACTGCAAATCCTTGGGGAGCACATACCAAAATTACTAGATTGCGTGCTTGGGGGAAATTAGGTAAAGTATATTACGATCAGCCAGGAAAAAGTATTGCTTTACAAGCGTCCGCTTCTGCTTATGATCAGTCTTCTTTGTTTGGGCTTAATGATTATCAAGCAAAGCAAAATTCAGGTTATTTGAATTTCATTTATCAAAACCTAATAGGAACTACAGACCATACTTATTTTATGGGGGCAAGCGTATTGTATGACGATTACAAAGAAACTGTGAACGGAACCAATTACGATAGAGAAGAAGTAACGCCAGGAGTTTATGGAGAGTATACTTATTCAGGAAATGCAAGGTTTAAATCTGTTTTAGGATTAAGAGCAGATTACAGTAATTTATATGGATTTTTTGTGACTCCTAGGTTGCATTTGAAATATGACCTTACCGAAACTACAATCGCAAGACTTGCAGTAGGGAGAGGGCAAAGAACGGCCAATATTTTCTCTGAAAATCAAGCGCTTTTTGCGACTTCTAGAGCTATTGTGGTAAATGGAGATGCAAACTCTAACAAGCCATACGGATTGGATGCTGAGGTGGCTTGGAACTTTGGAGTTAATCTTACTCAAGATTTTAAATTATGGGAGAGAGAAGCAGTTTTTTCTGTTGATTTGTACCGCACACAATTTCAAAACCAAATTGTGGTAGATTGGGAGAATCCAGATGAAATAGCGTTTTACAACCTACAAGGAGAATCTTATTCTAACAGTTTGCAAGTGCAATTGGATTATGAAGTGATAAAAAACTTGGATGTAAGAATGGCTTACCGTTATTACGATATCAAAACTACTTATGGAGATGCTACGCTTCAAAAACAGTTGACAGCTCCACACAGAGCATTTATAAATCTTGGTTATGAAACAGAGAGCAAATGGAATTTTGATTTTACATTGAATTGGATAGGGGAGCAGAGAATAGCTTCTACAGCTTCTAATCCTGAAGGCTATAGATTAGGCGAAGAATCACCTTCTTATTTCTTGGCTAATGCTCAAATAAGTAAATCATGGAACGATAGGTTTGATATTTATTTAGGGGTAGAAAATTTATTTGATTTCCGTATTGATAAACCAATTCTTGATAGCGATAATCCTTTTGGAGATAATTTTGATAGCTCGTTAGTATGGGC
>CAXIAX010000162.1:0-3586 GCA_964021785.1 uncultured Flavobacteriales bacterium | reverse complement strand
GATTCAGGATCTAATGTTTTACAGAAAAATTATTTTTTAATATCGTTAAGCGACTAACAAAAAACGTTAAACTTTAGATTTCAAATCAAGTTTGGAATGACAGACCTATATTTTAATCTCTATCAGAGATAACAAACCCAAAAATTTCCGTAATTTTGTACCTCAAAACAAAGAAACAACATGGAAATTCCAGCAAAATATAATTCACAAGAAGTAGAGGACAGATGGTATGCCAATTGGCTGAAAAACGAACATTTTAAATCTACTCCAGATGAGAGAGAAGCCTATACTATTGTAATTCCTCCGCCAAACGTAACGGGAGTTTTACATATGGGACACATGCTTAACAATACAATTCAAGATGTATTGGTAAGAAGAGCTCGTTTGCTAGGAAAAAATGCTTGTTGGGTTCCAGGAACAGATCACGCTTCTATTGCTACGGAAGCAAAGGTTGTTGCGAAGCTTAAAGAAGATGGAATTGACAAAAATGACCTAACTCGTGATGAATTTTTGGTTCACGCTTGGGAATGGACTCACAAACATGGAGGAATCATTTTGGATCAATTGAAAAAGCTTGGAGCTTCTTGCGATTGGGACAGAACGAAGTTTACTATGGATGATGATTTATCAGAATCTGTAACGAAGACTTTTGTTGATTTGTATGAAAAAGGATTAATTTACAGAGGTTACCGTATGGTAAACTGGGATCCTTCTGCACAAACTACTTTATCTGACGAAGAAGTAATTCACGTAGAAGAAGAAGGAAATTTATATTACTTAAACTATAAAATAGAAGGGTCGGAAGATACTTTGATGATTGCAACTACTCGTCCAGAAACTATTTTTGGAGATACTGCAATTTGTATCAATCCTAATGACGAACGTTTTTCTCACCTGAAAGGAAAGAAAGCGATTGTACCAATTGTAGGAAGAGCAATTCCAATTATTGAAGACGAATATGTGGATATAGAATTTGGAACAGGATGTCTAAAAATTACTCCTGCTCACGATCAAAATGATAAAGTAATTGGAGATAAGCACAAATTAGAAGTAATAGATATTTTTAATGATGACGCTACTCTTAATTCTTTTGGAATACACTACGAAGGGAAAGATAGATTTGTAGTAAGAGATGAAATTGTAAAAGAACTTAAAGAAAATGGTTCTTTAGAAAAGATAGAAAAACACATTCACAAAGTTGGAACGAGTGAAAGAACAAAAGCAGTAATTGAACCAAAAGTATCGGTTCAGTGGTTTTTGAGCATGAAAGATTTGGCAAAACCAGCCTTGGATCATGTAATGAATGATGACATTCAGTTTCACCCAGCTAAGTTCAAAAACTCTTACCGTAACTGGATGGAGAATGTGAGAGACTGGAATATTTCTCGTCAGTTGTGGTGGGGTCACCAAATTCCTGCTTTCTTTTATGGAGAAGGAATGGAAGACTTTGTGGTTGCAGAAACCATTGAAAAAGCATTGCCTTTAGCACAAGAAAAGACAGGAAACAAAGCACTTACTGTTGCCGATTTAAGACAAGAAAGTGATGCGCTAGATACTTGGTTTAGCTCATGGTTATGGCCAATTAGTGTATTTGATGGAATTAATAATCCAGATAACGAAGAGATAAATTATTACTACCCAACCAATGATTTGGTTACGGCTCCAGAAATTATGTTTTTCTGGGTGGCGCGTATGATTATTGCGGGATACGAATATAAGGGAGAAATGCCTTTCAAGAATGTGTATTACACAGGAATTGTGAGAGACAAGCAAGGTAGAAAAATGAGTAAATCCCTAGGGAACTCACCAGATCCTATTGAGTTAATTCACAAATATGGAGCAGATGGTGTGAGAGTAGGAATGTTGTTGAGTTCGCCAGCAGGAAACGATTTGCCATTTGATGAATCATTATGTGTGCAAGGAAAAAGTCTTACCACAAAAATTTGGAATGCATTTAAATTGACTCAAATGTGGGAAGTTGCAGATATTGCACAACCAGAATCGAGTAAAATTGCTTTGGATTGGTTTGAAAACAAGTTGAATAACACACTTGAAGATATAAATGCATCTTACGATAAATTCCGTATTTCGGAAGCATTGATGAGTACTTACAAATTGGTAAATGACGACTTTAGTAGTTGGTTATTAGAAATGGTAAAACCAGCTTATCAGCAACCGATTGATAAAACTACTTTCGATAAATTAGTTCAATTATTCGAACAAGTATTGGTGGTAATGCATCCGTTTACTCCTTTCGTTTCAGAAGAAATTTGGCATTTTTTGACCAAAAAAGACGAGAATGAGACAATAAACAATCAAAGTTGGCCAAAAAACACAACAATTAACGAAAACATACTTTCTCAGTTTGAGGTAGCTGGTGAGGTAATTTCGGGAATTCGTACGATAAGAAAAGACAATAACTTGGCTCAGAAAAATGCCATAGAATTGAGAGTGAAAAAAGGAGAAAACTATTCTGAATTGTTTGATTCTGTGATTCAAAAAATGGGGAATGTTTCAAGTTTTGAGTTTGTAACGGAGAAACAAGAAAATGCTTTTTCTTTCATTGTAAAAGGAAACGAATATTACATTCCTTTTGGAGACACTATTGATGTAGAAGCTGAAAAAGCTAAGCTTGAAGAAGAGCTTAAATACACACAAGGTTTCTTAAACTCTGTAATGAAAAAACTAAGTAACGAGCGTTTTGTAGCTGGAGCACCAGAGCAAGTAGTAGCAAACGAAAAAGCAAAGCAACAAGATGCCGAGCAAAAGATTGCTATCCTAGAAGAGAAGTTGAAGGGACTTAAGTAATAGATTTTCGGATGTTCTGATTTTCGGATATTCAGACTTTTTTTCATCTATCAGTTCGAGTGATTTCAATTGAACAGTGAAGCGGTAATGAGAGTGAAATTGTATCGAGAAATTTTCATCTGTCATTCCGGCCTCCGAGCCGGAATCTAATGTTTTACGAAGGATATTGTTTGAAAAGCAAACGTATAACTTTAGATTCCAAATCAATCCGATAACTATCGGGTTTGGAATGACAAGGAGAATATTACCCATTGTCATCCTCGACTACGATCGGGGATCTTAACGCGAGAATATTACGGTTTGCATTTCATAAGTTGGGCTTCGATACAATTTTTCTAACAAAAAACCACTAAGCTCGCAGATTGTGCTGAACCGAACCCTGAGTTCGAACGATAGGAAGAGAATCGAAGGGTGTATTTAAAGCATTATACTTTTCACTTTAAAAGGACAATAAAAAGTTCCCCCGAAATAGGAATTTGATTTTTTTCATAATAGCCTGTATAACAAACAACTGTGTTGGTGTAGAAGATTCACTAAAAGAATTATTTTCACGAATTTTTCATAATCAATTGATATATACTATTATAAATGTCAATATTTTGTCCTTTACTCTTAAGGTCACAGAATCTACATTTGAGAAAACATTAATTATGAAAAACAAAAAAACACTTTTAGAAATTATATTGCTTATCCTTAAAATCACTTTTGAATCAATCTCAATACTCTTTCGAATTTTAAAATTCTAAACCAAAGGATAAAAAGCATCCTCAATGTGATT
>CAXIAX010000161.1:0-3590 GCA_964021785.1 uncultured Flavobacteriales bacterium | reverse complement strand
CTTATTCGCAAACCAAAAAAATATTTCACAAAAGTCACAGTGGAAAATCGGCCACGCTATTTATGGATGCCAATAATAATTATGGTCCAGGTATGGCACCCGTTCGATACGAAACTCCGGTTTCTCCCATAAAATTGAATTATGTTTTAACAGGTTCTCATGAGTACCCTTTGGTAAGACTTGACACAATTAAAAAGACAATGCGATTTTTTGACATCAATGATTCTTTACTTGGATGCGATAGAAATTATGAAGAATACATTAATCATGGCGACATAGTTTTTGATGTTAAAACCAATGAGTTTTTTGTTTTTCAAACTCATTTTAGAGCAAAAGATTCTGACCCTTGGCAAAGAACTAATCTTTTTTTACCCATTACAGATTCTATTGAAGTTTGGGAAAATAGAAAGAATTTTATCCGAGCAAGAAGACATTTTATAAGAGATGGAAATAACCATAGAATTTTGATGGCATATCCAAAATTGGATAACACATTAACTTATAGATTAAAATATTTTGAATCTGAAATTTTACAAGATGCCCAGCCAATTATTATAAATAAAGACATAGAAAGAATAGACAATAAATTATTAAAAAAGGAAGAAAAAAGAGTTGAAAAATTGGAGAGAAAACAATTGGAAAAACAATCAGAAGAAAGAGAAAATACGGTTCCAATTTCCTCTCATATTCCACCTGCAAAATCTAATTATTTATTGAGATGGGTTACTCTTATTTTACTGGTTTTTTCTTTGTTTATTTTTGTGGGAGTTCAAAGAATTGTCAAAGACGAATTACACAAAGTAAAACAATAACATGCACAGATTTTTTTGGAATATAGGGTTTGTGTTTTGCACTTTATTCATTCTCACTTTTGAGTTTACCTATTCTATTTTTCCTTCGTTTTACCAATTGGTTAATCCAATTTTCGAGTTGTTAGTTTCTGCTTCTGGCACTTTGTTTTTTGGATTAAACGAAGGATTTTCTCCTAATATTTCTTCGGATTCATTGGGGTTGTATGTGCATGTTTTTAACCTATTTCTAGTTTCTTTAGGGTTTGTTTGTTTTTTAGAGGTCTTACCTATTTCTAAAGAAGTAAATTTACGACCTTATTTACTGAAATTACTCACTTATTATTTATCACTACAGCTGTTAATTTACGGCTTAGACAAGGTGTTTAAAGCTCAATTTTTCCTTCCAGAGCCCAATACTTTGTTTACTCCGCTTAAAGACATCTCTAGAGATTTGTTGTACTGGAGCGCCTTGGGTTCTTCAAGAGGTTATTCTCTGTTTTTGGGAATGGCAGAAGTGAGTACAGCTTTGTTTTTGTTGTTCCATAAAACAAGATTAATAGGAATCGTTTTTGGTGTGGGAATAATGACCAATGTAGTAGCGGTAAATTTTGGTTTTGATATTTCTGTAAAAGTATACAGCTTATTTTTATTAAGTGGATTCTTGGTTTTGGCAAGTCCTTATTTCGATTTTTTGAATCAAGTTTTTATTCATAAAAAAGCAACAAATTTTCCCAAAGAAAGTGAGTTGGTTTTAATTAATAATCCCAAGCTAAAATCGGGAATAAAATGGACGGTAATTTTGCTTTTTATTGCCGAAGGATTTTTTCCTTTTGTAGCTACTCAAAATTTTAATGACGATCATTTTCCAAGGCCAAAATTTCATGGAGCTTACCAAATTTTAAATCCAGAATCTGGAGTGGAAAATGTATTTGTTCACAGAAAAGGGTATTTAATTTTTAAGAATATGAAAGACGAATTTCAAGATTTTAGGATGGAAATAGATTCTGTAAATTCAAAAATTTTGGTCTTTGATTACGAGAATAAAATTCATTCTACTTTGAAATATGAAGAAGAAAGAGGAGAGTTGATTTCAGTCTTGGGAGAAATAAATGAGCAAGGAATTTATTATCAATTAAAGAAATTGAATCTTGAAAATTCAGTTTTGATGGAACCCAATTTTCATTGGACTGTGGAATAGTAATTTTTACTAAAGACATTTTTTTAATGTCATTCTCGCGAAGGCGGGAATCTATATCTGAGTATCCACAGGATGAATAAGATTCCCATTTTCATGGGAATGACAAAAGAGGGTTTTATGGAAAAAGCCTAATTCTTGCATCTAATAATAAACTAAAAAAGTATGAACAATTTTAAACTATCCATCCCAGATCCTTGTGATGAAAATTGGAACAAAATGACGCCTACACAAAAAGGAAAATTTTGTGGAAGTTGCCAAAAAGAAGTGACTGATTTTAGTAAAATGAACAAAGAGGAAATAAGAAATTTTTTTATTGAAAAAGCGGGTGAGTCTACTTGTGGACGATTTGAAAACCGACAGTTGAAAGAATTCAATTTATCTAACTCCGAACAAACAAAATTAATATATAAACCGTGGTGGATTGCTGCAGCAACTTTGTTTTTATTTGCCAATCAGGGTTATTCGCAAGGCGAACCTTATGTAGTCCACAAAAAGATGGAAGTAAAGCAAATTCCTGTTGCTACAGAGGCTACAAGAGACGACAAAACAGATAAAGGGGAAGAATCCATCAATACGGATTCTTTGGTTTATATTTCTGGACAAGTATTGGATTTTAATGGGGATACTGTAATGTTTGCAACCGTAAAAATTAAAGACACAAACATTGGTTGTGTAACAGATTTTGATGGTAATTTCAAATTATTGATTCCAAAGAATTTTCAAGATACAATGACCTTGCAAATTAGGTTTGTTGGGTATAAGTCTATAGACCTATCTTATTCAGATTTAAAACAATCAAGAAATGTAGGAATAATTAAATTTGATGAAGCAGATGTAATGATAATGGGATATTTTATTATTGAAGAAGAGCCTAGTTTACCAGAGAAAACAAAGAATGTTCTGTTGAGAATGTTTAGGTAATCAATACAACAACTGCTCAAAAAATCCTCCAATTTTTAAGTCCAAATCCACCAAATGAATTTCATATATCCAATGTCTTTCTTCGCCATTTATGTCTTTGTTTGCCATTAATTCATGGTTATTGGGATGGATATAGTTTATTTCATCTTCGCCAAGAATTGTTTCGTGAGGGAAATTTCCTATCAAATGACCACAGTGATGGTTTCCATATTCCCAGTTGTATTTTTTGGCTAAATCTTGAGTGAATTTATAAAATTCGGCTCCTGTAAGTGTAGTTTTATTCTTTAGGTAAAAGTCACGCCCTTCTTGCCAAGCAAGTTCCACATCCTTCTTTAGTTTCAGTTTTTTGGCATTGTTTCCTATCACGTACGTTTTTCCCATATCGGCTTCCCAATCTTCAAACACAGGACCAAAATCAAAGAACATAATATCGTCCTTTTGTATGGTTTTATCTATTGGGTTTTCTTTGTAAGGCAATAAAGTATTTTCGCCAGCCCTTACAATTCGCTTATGCCAAAATTTCTTAATCCCAAATAACTCAAAAGCCAATTCAAATACTTCTCGGTTTAGTTCTTTTTCCGTTTTTCCAGGTACAACTAAGTTTCTGTTTTCTATTTCTTGAAACAAAACTCCAGCTTTTCGCTCAGCTTCTATTAAGTTTTTCAATGGATTAGTCATTT
>CAXIAX010000160.1:0-3630 GCA_964021785.1 uncultured Flavobacteriales bacterium | reverse complement strand
TTTTCAATGGATTAGTCATTTCTTTTTACTTTTTTACAAACCTAACTCTTTTCTCAAAACGGTATCTTTTGCTTTGTTTTTTGTCCAATAATCACTTCTTATGCTTTTCATTCTTTCGGCCGTAGATGTCAAACTAGTTCCTTTTGGTAAAAATCTGCTAGCATACACTTCTTCCCATCCCTCAATCACATAAGGAAACTCTTTGGTGTATTTTATGGTAAGTGTTCTCCCCAATTCTAGGTAGTCAATAGTGTATAAATTAAGGTTTTCTTTTGATTCTAAAGTTGCAATTGCATCATAAGCTTTCACTTCTTGGTGTTGCATTCCAAAAAACTCCAAAGAAGGAATCATTTTTAATTTTCCAAGAGGTAAAGTAGAGGGAGATATTCTTATGGTAGTCCAGATATCGTTCTCCAAATAGTCTTTGTCCAATTTCACTTCTAGGTCGCCATTTCGCTCAAAATAAGAGTGAGATTCTACCTCATAGCTGTTTCTGTTGTTTAACTGGATGTAGGTTTGTCCGCACCATTCTTGTGCAGAAAATGTAGTTTTTATCGCTTTAGGATTACTTTGAATAGGAGTAAAAACACTACTCATTATCGAGTAAGGGTAAATTCCTGTTAAGTAATTTTTGGTAGTATTTAGTTTTAAAACTGACGTATTTTCTTTGCTGTAAGAATCTGCTTTCACCTGTTTTTTTGGTAAAAATTGTTCCGTTACAAATATCATTACCGAGTTTCCTTCGTGAATTTCTCCATACCTAGCCTGACTCAATTTATAAGAAGAAATCTCCGCTTTTCCATTGTGCCAATAAGCATTAAATTCCTCTTCGGCTTGTTTGTTTTCTTCTTGTTTTATGTTTTCTACTTTCTCTATTTCGCTAGAAGTATCTTTGTTGTTGGTGTGCACTCCCGAGCAAGAGGCAAGAGCAGTTGCAAGAATAGTGAGTTTGATTATTGATCTCATAAAGGAAGATTTTTTTTGAAGTTTACACCAAGGTAATTAATAATATTTATTGATGCTCGTTCTGTGTTTTTATGTTCAGTTTGGGCCATTTTTCATTCCACTTTTTCTTGTTCATTCTTTCTGTGTAAATAGCAAGATTAAATTTTGGAGTAGGCACAACTTTTAGGTTAAACAAATCGGTTAATCCATAAGGAGCAATGAGTCCAATTTTGTTGTTTTTACTCAATCTCACAGCAATGGAAGTAGCTGTTTCTGGCCAAAAAGAAATAGCATCTTCACAATTCAAATACGGTTTATGTCCGTTTCGGATGTTCATTCTTGCTTGGTTCTTTACCGACCAATTAAGCGTAGGATTATCTTTTTTTAGTTTGTTTTCAATTTCCTTGTCTTGCTCTTTGGTGCAGAGATTAGAATCATAATAAATGACATCAATATCGTTTAGGGCTGTTCGCTCCATTTGGTGTAATTCATCCCAAACTTTGTTTCTTACAAAACCAGCTCCAATCCAGCAATCGGATAAACCTAACTCTCTCACAGTTTTCAATACAGATAACATCCAAGCATCACTTTCAATGATTTCTTTTAGTCTGTTTTCCATCTGTCCGTTAGTTTTATGCAAGAAAAAAACTTTAGTTCTTAATTATTTTGCTCGTGTATTCTCCAATTTTAAGAAAATAAATTCCAGTAATTAAATCACTTTTTACTTTAATCTGTACTTCATCTTGCGACCTTGCTGTAATTTTTATTTCTGATGAAATCTCTTTTCCCGTAAGGGTATAAAGTCTTACCTCTTTGTCTATTAAGTTATTTCCTTTAATCGTTATTTCAGAAGTAAAAGGATTTGGAAATACAACAGGCGAAGTGTTTGTTTCTAGTTGGTTTATGGATAAGTAAGGATTGTAATTAAGCACTTCTGCAAGAATTTGGTTAGGCGTTCCAAATAATTGATGCGCTTCCATACGGAAAGCTTCATATACGTTTGGATCTCCATTGCAAGGCGCTTCCAATCCATCATTTCGCACATACAAATTCATTCTACACCAATTTGTTTTTCTCCAGTCTGCTCTTATCGAAACAGAAGTTCTTCTGTCGTCTGTGTAGCTTGTGTTTTTAGTCGTTCTGCTTTTTCCTACAGTTCCGTTAGTATTAATATTACTCTCAGGATAAAACCAAGCTACAGCTCCAGAATCATTAGGGTTTGCCGAAGTAGAAAACACTAAGAAACGTTCTTCTAACGGAGTGTTTGTGTCAATCTCAATATCTATAAAATCTCCTACGGTAGTTACGTTAAATGATTGCCAAGTATTGTTGGTGTCTCTCCACAAAATCCATTCATAACCCAAATCTTTGTTTAGTCTAAATTCAAATTTGTGACGCATTTCTCCCATGTCATTGTTAGCGCCCAAAGTCCCATTAAATTTTGGTCTTTGGTGTTCTGTTACCTCATGAAACTGAAGAATGAAAGAAGGGTGACGAATGTATTCCCATTCTCCAAAATGCCTCACTGTAGATATCTCATTAAGACGAGTAATGTTTTCTATAGAAGTATTAAAATCTAATTCGCACATTAATTCGTGCCTCATGTCTAGTCCAAACTCATCATACACATCATCATCAATTTTTAGTGCAGTGGAATGGTTGTCGTCATATAGAGTGTCTCCATTAGGAAATATTAATGGGTTGTTTTCCATAAAATCTGTTTGAAAATAAGAATGCAAAGGAAAACTCTCTACAGATAATTTGCTTGCAGTAGTAGTTACATTTACCAAATGACCTCCCGAAGTACTAGAGACTCCTGCTTGTACAGGATTAAAAGCACTGGTATGAAAATAACCTCTTAATGTTTTTGTTCCTCCCGAACCAAATTTTGGTCTAGGATCTAGATTAGGTCCTCCAGGAGTTAACTCCGTAAATGTTATGAAACCACCTCCATTTTCGTTTACCCCAATTTTTTCTCCATTGGGAAAGGACAAAAATTTCTGTCTGTCTCCTGTTGTTCCTATGTATCCCGAAGGAGTATCATCTATAAAAGTACTAGATGGCCCTAGCCACCATTTTATTGGATTACTGTAAATGAAAATATGGTCAATTTCTGAGGAGAACGAGCTAGTTCCATTGGTAGAAGCAGAAACATTTATGTTTTGTGAGCTTGTGTTGTTTGGAAAATTTAAAGGAAAGGTATTTGCCCCATCATTTTCAAGCATTAAACTCCCAATTCTCCCACAACTATCTAGCGCAATGGAGTAAGTTACCCATTGATTAATGACAGCAGGAGTAGTTATGTATTCGTACACATTGGAATTATTGATGTAATAAATTCCGGTTGAAGTAAAAGAAATAGCTACTTTTTTGGCTCCAGTAAATAAGGAGAAATTCAAAGTATCGTTATTACCAGAATACTGATTTATTTTTACTCTCAAATTTATTTTGAACGAACAAGGGTTCAAATCCATGTAGCCAGAATCTCGGTAGTTTATGCTTAGTTTCTCATTGGATGGTTTTAGCTCTAGCGCATAGTTGTTCAAGCTATCTTGCTTGTATATATGAAACTTATTGGTGTCGGTAATATTAACTCCAGTCCAGTTTTTCAATCCTTCATTGTAAGTGTCGTTTACAAAATTGAACCCATAAGAAGAGTAGTCTGCTCCAAATTGCGAAATCCCA
>CAXIAX010000159.1:0-3632 GCA_964021785.1 uncultured Flavobacteriales bacterium | reverse complement strand
TCTCTGACAATCCTTTTCTTGCTTTTTCGTAATTAGGATAATCATATAAAGTTTCAAGTGTTTTTTTATCTTTTTGGTTCATGTTAATTCTTGAAAAAGTAAACCAAAACGATTCTTTGCTCATGGAGTCCCAATGCAATTCTGACCATGTTTTTTTATCTGTACCCAATAAATTATAGAATGTTGTGAAACCAAATATTACAATAAAGCTGTAATTAAGCAATTTTATAGTTGAGACTTTATCGATAAAAGCTGCTAATGGAAATATTAACAAAGCATAATACTCTACCATAGATCTAGAACCAAAACTTCCTCCAAACCACCAACACCACCAACTAGACAAAATATAAATAGCCAATACCAAAACAATAGGAATACTGAACCTCATTGCTGGCACTTTCTTTTTCAAGAAAAACAATCCAATAATAGAGAAAACCATAATGGGTGTATACAGCAACCATCCTTTTCTGTAACTAAATAAAAAATCTATAATATGAGGAGAAGAAAAATAAAATCTTTCATCAGAATAGCTCCATCTCATCCAGGTTCCTCCGTATATTTTCCAATAAATCATTTGAAGAAAAAAGGGAATACAAAATAGAATGACAGCTAAAATAATAGGTTTTACATGTTGTTTTAATAAATCTAAAAGGTTTGTTTTATTCATTGCGTAAAACAAAATAAACACGAACATCAATACACTTGTGGGTCTTATCAAGACAGCCATTCCAAATGCTAAAGCTAAAAAAAACAGATTCTTTACTTTAAAAGTTTCAAACCACTTTATGGTATTGAGAATCATTACAGAGAATAAAAAAAACAAATAAGAATGAGTCATCTCTCCTTCACAAAGAGTATAATAAAACAAATTTGTACTTAGGAAAATCAATAGAATAGAAAGTGCAGAAATCCATGGTTTGAAAAAATACAACAAACTCAAGTAAATTAAATACAGTGCAATGCTTACGTATACATAAGTCCCAACTCTTAAAGAAAAACTATAAGGTTTTGAGTATCCATCTGCTTCATAATTGGAATTTAGTGCGACCGAGTGGCCTATTAAAAAAAATGGAGAATACAACAGAGACATTCCCATTGTCATTTTTTGTAATGGAATTCCATTAGAATCTGACACTAACCAATATTCTCTTTCTCCAGAAGAACTCATGCTTAAATCTCCTTTTATTACTGCCGAAGGAAGATAGCTGTAATATTGATTTACATCATTACCGTAATTGAATTGATAAGGATACTCCTTAAACATTTTCCAGGAATTGGATGTATAAACCACACACAATAGAATTATTGCGTAGGAAATAAAGAACCATTTATGTTTAAGAAATCTCTTCAAAATATATAATTTGTATAAATATAAAATTTATTAAATAACTGGCACAAAAAAAAGGGAAGTGACGAACTTCCCTTTGAAAATAATTAAATTAAGAATTATCGAATTACAGTTACCTGACCTTCTTTAGTAAATACTCCAAACCCATTTTTCTCTTTGTATGTTACTCTATAAACATAAACTCCATTTGGCACAGGCTCTCCATTATGTCTTCCGTCCCAAGCATCCAATACTTCTGTAGTTTGATATATTAATTCTCCCCATCTGTTGAATACCATGAAAGAATATCTCTTATCATCTACACTTAAGAATACAGGTCTAAAATCATCATTATCGCCATCATTATTTGGAGTAAATGCGTTTGGCACAAATATATTTACTTTGTCCTCTACTTTAATAGACTTTGTAATACTATCTCTACATCCAAATGCATTAATTACCCACTGGGTTACATCATAAACACCAGTATCGTAATAATTATACAATGGCTCTCTATCTGTCGAGAATCCATTTCCTAAGTCATAAACATAACTAACTGCTCCTATAGAAACATCAGTAAGTATAACTTGATCTCCAGGACCAACTACTTGTGATGATAAATCAAACCCTGCAATTGGCAATGGATTGATAGAGACATAATTTGTTTTCATCACGGTATCTAAACAGCCTTTATCACTAACTGCAATAAGAGATACTGAATAAGAATCTACTGCAGCATAACAGTTTGTAGGATGTGTTGCATTACTTGTTGATTCATCTCCAAAATCCCATGCGTACCCTACAAGTACAGAACCTGATGGATCTAAAACTACAGATTGATTTGTAAAGTCACTACAATCTCCTAAACAAGCTGCCTGATTATCAATTGTAAAATCTGCTATTGGATTTGCATAAACTTCTATCATCATTGTATCATAACTTGCATTACAAACCGAATTATTTACTTCCAAAACGAAAGAATAAATTCCAACACCTAAATTATTTATAGCTGTAGATTGAGTATTTGGTGAAACTATAACAGGGATTGAAGTAGTATTTGATCCTGCTGCATTATAACTCCATGAATACGTGTGGTAAGGTTTTATGTGACCTCCGCCATTTAATAATGCAGTTGATGTTATCTCGCAAAATCTTTCATCTTTACCTGCATCTGCTATTGATGGTTCATAAACTGAAATTCTTACAGTATCGTACACACTTGGGCAAACGTAGTTTCCTACAGTCCAAACAAAAACGTAATCATTAGGTACTAATCCAGAAACAACTGCTTTTGGATCATTTACATTTGAGAAATTAACTGCCGTATTCAAATCAATTTGAGTCCAAGTTCCAGAGTCAATTGGACTTGTTACTGGGTCTGCATTTAAAGTTATTGTATTAGCACCACAAACATTAGTATCTGCTCCAGCAAATGGAACTGAAATACTATCTATTGTTAATTGTACTGTATCTGAAACAGAACCACAATATTGGTTTTGTACTGTCCATACAAAATGATAAGTACCATAATTAGAATTCGTAGATACCATTGAATTTGATAATGTATCATTACTAAAAACTGTTGGAAACGGATTAGATGCTAAACTCGTCCAAGTCCCTGTTTCTCCCGTTTGCAATGCAGAAGCTCCTAAATTAACAGGAACAGGAGAACATAAGTTCATGTCATTTCCTGCGTTTATTACCGGTAAAGGAGAAACTATAACTACTATAGTATCTTCTGTTGCTGTACAAACTCCATTACTTACACTCCATACAAACGTATATGTTCCTGAGGTCATTCCACTAATCACAGAGGTAGGACTTGTTGCATCATTAAAGACAACAGTATTGGAATATAATTGAGACCAAAATCCTGTTTCACCTATAGCTATTGGATCTGCAGATAACGCAAATCCTGAAACTGAATCAACACAAATTATTGTATCGTTTCCTGCTTCTGCTATTGCTTCTGGATAAACGATTACTACTATTGTATCTTTTACGGTATCACAGAATCCATTTGTTACACTCAACTCAAACTCTAATGTATCTGCAACCAATCCAGTTACGGTTGTGATTGCTTTATTTGAATTGGTTATCGTTACTGAAGCTACTCCTAGCTGTTTCCATATTACTGAATCTGTAGCCAAAATACTATCTGCTTCTAACGTGAAGTTCATTGTGTTTACACAAATTGAAGTATCGTTTCCTGCTTCTGCTTTTGCTTCTGGATAAACGATTACTACTATTGTATCTTTTACGGTATCACAGAATCCATTTGTTACACTCAACTCAAACTCTAATG
>CAXIAX010000158.1:0-3678 GCA_964021785.1 uncultured Flavobacteriales bacterium | reverse complement strand
AATAATAATAATAAAATTTGTGTCTACAAATTAGCAGCTTTAATTGCAGCAGTTAATTTTGGTAGTACTTCAAAAGCATCCCCTACAACTCCGTAATCTGCAGCTTTGAAGAAAGGTGCTTCTGGATCTGTATTAATAACTACAATAACTTTACTTCCGTTTACACCAGCTAAGTGTTGGATAGCTCCAGAGATTCCTGCAGCAATGTAAAGGTTTGGTCTAATTGCAACACCTGTTTGTCCCACGTGTTCGTGATGAGGTCTCCAATCCGAATCAGCAACTGGTCTAGAACAAGCAGTTGCAGCTCCAAGAGCTTTAGCCAAATCTTCTACTATTCCCCAGTTTTCAGGTCCTTTAAGTCCTCTTCCTGCCGATACAACTAATTCTGCTTCTGGCAAAGAAATTTCTCCTGAAGGCTCAACTCTACTTTTTACAATAACTTTTGATGCTCCTAAATCACACGATTCGTTTTGTACTTCTGCAGTTCCAGCTCCTTCTTCTATTTGAAGTGAATTTGGTAGAACAGAAATTACTTTAATATCCGAATTGATTTTTACGAAACTAAATGCTTTTCCAGAGAATGCATTTACTTTTACTACGAAATCATCTGATGGCAATTCAATTGCTCCAGAAACGATCCCTGCATTAAGTCTTACTGCAACTCTTGGTGCAACAGCTTTTCCAGTTAAATCTTGAGAAAATATTACAACTTTACTTCCGTTATCATTGGCCATGTCAGTAACTAATTTTGTTAGTTGTTGACTATCCAAATCTACACTGTTGTGTGCAATAACTTTGCTTGCTCCGTATTTTCCTAATGCACTTAATGCATCATTGTCTAAATTACCAGAAGTAACTACAATTGTGTCTCCTCCAGTTTTGGCAGCAACTTTACTTCCGTAAAATACTGCTTCTTGGGCGTTTTTAGCAATCCCATCTTTTGAATCTATATATACTAATACTGACATATCTTAAATAACTTTTGCTTCATTGTGTAATAAACTAACTAACTCGTCCATGTTGTTTGGGTCAATCATTTTAACCCCAGATTTAGCTGGTGGCATTTCATAATTAACAGTAGTTGTTGTCTCTGCAACTTCCACAGCAGGCACTACAGTAAGAGGCTTAGATCTTGCAGCCATAATTCCTCTCATGTTAGGAATTCTTTGCTCTGCCATTCCTTTAGCAGCACTAATAGTCAAAGGCAAGTTAGCTTCCACTAATTCGTCTCCTCCTTTAGCATCTCTAGTAATAGAGGCAGTTGTTCCGTTCAATTCTAGTTTAGAAGCTAGAGAAATAAATGGAGTGTCCAATAATTCGGCAACCATTCCACCTACTTGAGCTCCATTGTAGCTAATAGTTTCTTTTCCTAAAAGAACCAAGTCATATTCTTTGTCTTTGGCATATTCAGCAATTTGTTTTGCAACAAAAAATGCGTCTTTTGGATCAGCATCTATTCTTACAGCATCATCAGCACCAATAGCTAAAGCTTTTCTAATAGTTGGGTCATCTGAAGCAGTTCCTACTGTAATAGTAGTAACAGATCCTCCATTTGCTTCTTTTAATTCGATACCTCTCACAAGTGCGTACCACTCATCATAAGGATTTATTATATATTGAATTCCAGCTTCATCAAATTTAGTATTGTTCTCTGTAAAACTAATTTTTGAAGTTGTATCTGGTGATTTACTAATACAAACTAGTATTTTCATAAGGTTAATTTTAATTGATTATTGTAATGCTCAAATTTAGGAATAATTTTAATAAAAATAAAGGTATGCGTGCATAATAAAATATTAGTCATTAAAATTCTTAAAAAACATTAGTCAAATAAATAATAGTATTCCTATCTTTGAAATCAATTATAAGAAAAAATAAGCTGATATGAAAACAGTTCAATATAGAGAAGCGCTTAGAGAAGCAATGAGTGAAGAGATGAGAAAAGACAAAAGTGTCTTTTTGTGTGGTGAGGAAGTTGCAGAATATAACGGAGCATATAAAGTAAGTCAAGGAATGTTGGCTGAGTTTGGACCAGAAAGAGTAATAGATACGCCAATTGCTGAGCTTGGTTTTGCTGGGATAGCAGTAGGTGCAGCAATGAATGGGCTAAGGCCAATCGTAGAATTTATGACTTGGAATTTCGCAATTCTTGCAGCAGATCAAATCATAAATAGTGCAGCAAAAATGTTGCAAATGAGTGGTGGACAAATCAATGTGCCAATCGTATTTAGAGGAGGAAACGGAACTGCTGGTCAGTTGGCGGCAACTCACTCTCAAAGTTTTGAATCTATGTACGCACACGTACCAGGATTGAAAGTGGTAACACCTTCTACTCCTTATGATGCAAAAGGTTTGTTGAAAGCGGCAATTAGAGATAACGATCCTGTTCTTATCATGGAATCGGAAAGGATGTATGGAGATAAAGGAGAAATTCCTGAAGGAGAATACATTATTCCAATCGGATTGGCAGACGTAAAAAGAAAAGGAGATGATGTAACAATCGTATCTTTTGGAAAAATTATAAAAGAAGCTTTTATTGCAGCAGATGAATTGGAAAAAGAAGGAATTTCTTGTGAAGTAATAGATTTAAGATCTATTCGTCCAATTGACTGGAATACAGTAATGACATCAGTTAAGAAAACTAACAGATTAGTAATATTAGAGGAAAGTTGGCCAATGGCTTCTATTTCTTCTGAGATTGCCTATTACGTTCAGAGATATGGATTTGATTATTTGGATGCTCCAGTAATGAGAGTTACTCAAGCAGATACTCCATTTGCATTTTCTCCAACTTTGATTGAGGAAGCAATGCCAAACCCAAAGAGAGTGATTGATGCAGTGAAAGCTGTATTATATATCAACTAGTTCTTAAATTCCTATGTCAGTTCGAGTGTTTTTTATGGAGTGTTAACGGAATAAAAAATGTATCGAGAACAAATAGAGAAATTTAATTTTTATCAAAAGCCATTTACGAAAGTAGGTGGCTTTTTTTGTAACTTTAAATTAAATAATTCAACTATGAAAAATCGATTCCTATTTTTAAGTCTAATTATTGTTACAACACTAAATTCTTGTTTTTTAATTTCTATTAATCCACCAGATTCGGTAGCAACAACTTATTCTAATTACTTAAAAGAAGGTGAGTTAAAAGTTAGATTTAATTCAACTGATTTTTGCGATTTAACTTATAACGATACTATTTATGCAATAAAAGGAAATGAATTAAGAGAATGTTTATCCTCTTATAAAGAATCTATGGTGTATTTATGGTCTCCATTTTGTTCAGCAGAAAGTTGTCTTTCTATAGGTGTAGTTCAAGATTATTGTGACTCAAATAATTATCAATTATTTGTGGTTATGGAAAAATATGACGCAGAAATTTTAGGGGTACAAACACATCCTAAAAGACCTTATTTTAGTATTGACCATATTTATCATGAAAGTAATTTTAATGATAAACATGTGAAGAGTTTCACTAAAGAATTGATACCCGAAAATAAATATGAAGGAAGGTATATGATATTTAACGAGGGTAGATTTAGTAGATTTTCAAATGACATTAGATAGTAATTAAATAATAGACCGCTTTTTTTTGTCATTTGATTTCAATGCTGAATTCAATTTTCGTATTTTTACTATTATAATAAATAATCAAAAAGAAATGACAATAAAAGCCAA
>CAXIAX010000157.1:0-3772 GCA_964021785.1 uncultured Flavobacteriales bacterium | reverse complement strand
AAAATTTAAAATATATTTGAGGTATGAACTTTTTATATCCACAATTTTTATGGGCATTATTGGCAATAGCGATTCCAATAATTATTCATTTGTTTAATTTTAAGCGATTCAAAAAGGTTTATTTTTCTGATTTAAAACTGCTTAAAGAAGTAGAGATGGAAACATCCAAAAAATCGAACCTAAAACATTTGTTGATTCTTCTTGCAAGAATCTTGGCAATTGCGGCTTTGGTTTTTGCTTTTGCTCAGCCTTATTTTACAAAAAATAACAAAGGAACAACTCAGGGAGAAAAATTAGTGTCTATTTATTTAGATAATTCTTTTAGCATGAATAATGTGGCTCAAGAATTTACATTACTAGACAAAGCCAAAGAACAAGCCGAAAATATAGCAGGGTTGTACAAACAAAGTGATAAATTTCAGTTGATAACCAATGATTTTGAATCAAAACATCAAAGGTTTGTTACTCGTCAGGAGTTTGTAGACTTGGTGCAAGAGGTGACCACAAGTTCGGTAACGAGACAGTTGTCGCAGGTGGAACAAAAGCAATTGGATTTCTTGAACAAAGAAGGAGGGCAAAATAAATTGGGGTATTATATTTCTGATTTTCAAAAAACAACAACCAATTTAGAGGAGTTGAAACAAGACTCTACACTTACCACAAATTTTGTTCATTTAACTCCAGAGCTTACCGGTAATGTATTTATAGATTCTGTTTGGTTTGATTCTCCTATTCGTGTGGTAAATAAAAAGGAAAATTTATCGGCAAAGATTGTCAATAATTCTGAGGATGATATTCAGGTGAAAGTTGAGTTATTTTTGAATGGTGCTTCCGAAGGTTTTATGAATCAAGATATTTCGGCAAACTCATCTTCAGAAATAAAATTGAATTATACGATTAATTCTCCTGGAATAATAAATGCTAGGTTGTTTATTTCAGAATATCCAAACCCAGTTTCTACGTTTGATGATGATTTTTATTTTTCATATTTATTGGATGAAACGGCTAAAGTTTTGGTGATAAATGAAAATGCTAATTTTTTAAATAATACAAGTGGAAATATCAATCAGTTGTTCAAAAACGATTCTTATTTCAAAGTAAAAAACTCTAGCGCAAGCTCAATCGATTATTCTGAGTTTGGTACTAGTAATGTAATTATTCTTAATGGGCTTAATGAATTGTCGTCTGGGTTAGTTTCCGAATTAATGAAATACACAGAAGCAGGAGGAACTGTTGTTTATTTTCCGGGAGCAAAGCTTAATATGAACTCTGCTAATGAGTTTTTATTGGCGGTAGAAGCAGGAAGATTTCTATCTAAAGATACAGCAAATACAAAGGTTAATTATTTGAATTTTGAGCATCCAATATTTAAAGATGTATTTGAGAATATTCCTAAAAATATAGACTTACCAGTGGTTTCAAATTCTTATAGATTGTCGGTTTCTTCGAGATCTAGAGTAGAGAAATTAATGAGATTGCAATCGGGTAATGATTTTTTATCTAAATTTAATTATAAAAATGGATCGCTTTATTTGTTTACAGTCCCGCTAGATAAAGAATTTAGTAACCTCACAGGACATTCTGTTTTTGTTACTTCTTTGCTTAGAATTGTTGAGAACAGTGGAAACAAACAATTGTTGTCTCAGCTTATTTCTAACCAAGCTATCACCTTGAAAGATAAGAGTTATAATTTGGAATCTTTTCACATTAAAAACGAAAAATTAGGAATAGATTTTATTCCAGAAACACAAAGAAATAGGGGAGATGTAAAGTTGTTTTTGTCCCAAGAAGTTACAAATGCAGGAAATTATAGCATTGAAAACGAAGGGAAAGTTATAGGCTGCTTTGGGTTAAATTACAATAGATTAGAATCTTATTTTGATTCTTATTCTACCGAAGAGCTAAAAAAATCTGTGGCAAATTCTACCACTTCAGTGATAGATGCTTCCAATTATTCTGTTGCCAATGCAGACTCTGCGCAGTTGTATGAGGAAGAAACCAAATGGTGGAAACTATTTATTTTGTTGGCTTTGGTTTTTGTGGCGCTTGAGATATTGATAATAAAATTGATGAAATGAAACTAGATATTCTATTTGAGGACAACCATATAATTGCGGTAAACAAACGCTCTGGCGATTTGGTGCAAGGCGATAAAACGGGAGATAAACCTTTGTCTGAAATGGTAAAAGAGTACATAAAAGAAAAGTATAATAAGCCTGGAGAAGTGTATTTGGGAGTCACTCATAGGATAGACAGACCCACTTCGGGAATTGTGATTTTTGCTAGAACAAGCAAGGCACTTACAAGGCTCAATAAAATGTTTCAGGACAAAGAAATGGATAAAACTTATTGGGCTGTGGTAGAAAATGAGCCACCAAATATGAGTGATACATTAACTCATTTCTTAAAAAGAAATACAAAGCAAAATAAATCATACGCTTCATTAAAAAAAGCAGGGAAAGATTCGAAGGAATCTGTATTGGTTTATACCATGAAAGGGAAGACGAAAAAATATGTAATGCTTGAGATAGATCCAAAAACGGGTCGTCATCACCAAATAAGAACACAACTGAGTTTTATTGGGTGTGTGATAAAAGGAGATTTAAAATACGGAGCAAAACGTTCTAATCCAGATGGTTCTATCCATCTTCATGCAAGAGGTATAAAGTTTATGCATCCTGTAAAAAAGGAGCCTATTTCTATTTCTGCAAATCCTC
This sequence comes from uncultured Flavobacteriales bacterium, assembly GCA_964021785.1. GTDB lineage: Bacteria > Bacteroidota > Bacteroidia > Flavobacteriales_D > CAJJDF01 > CAJJDF01. The sequence goes on along the minus strand of CAXIAX010000157.1, from coordinate 1,055 downwards.
CAAAAGATCCTGTTTGGGATGAGTTTGTGAAATTGGCTTAAGCTAATTCAATTAATAGCTGTATATTAGAATTCAATAATTAAAACTTGAATTATGAAAAACACTCTAAAATTAAGCCTCTCTGTTGCTGTATTATTGTTTTTATTCCAATCGTTTTCTTTAAAATCTACAACTGATTTTATTGGGACTTATGGAGATTCAATAATGGAATTAGTGATAAATGAAGATCATACATTTACCTACAAGAGCTCTTTCAACTCCAATAATGTAATTAAAGAAGGAGGGACTTGGGAATTGAAAGGTGATGCCGTAATCTTGAAATGCAAGGATAAATCGGTTCCAAAAAAATGGAAAGTAAAAAATGCAGGAAAGACAGTTAAGTCAAGGAAAGGGATGATTTTTTATACCTTGCAAAAGGATTGTAAATAAAAGATTTAGTTAATCTTTCTAATGCTATCAATTACAACATCCACATTGGGTTTGTTGCTAGAGTTTACAGCAACATTAGAAATGGTTTGAACAACATCCCATCCAGAAATTACTTTACCAAATACAGCATGAGCAGATGAGGTTGGGGCTTTGTCCGAATCCAAAAATGAATTATCTTTCATGTTGAAGAAAAACTGACTTCCTCCAGAATTTGCAGCACCCGTATTCGCCATAGAAATAGTTTTTTCGGTATTGCTAAGGTCTAAGTTAAATTCGTCATCAATTGTGTATCCAGGACCTCCGGAACCAGTTCCTGTTGGGTCACCACCTTGCACAATAAAATTTTGCATGACCCTATGAAAAATAATACCATCATAAAATTTTTGGTTTACCAATTTCAAGAAATTTTTAGAAGTAATTGGTGCTAATTTATCTTCCGTTTGTACAGTAAAATCTCCCATTGAGGTATAAAATTCTACTTCGCTAATAGTTGCGTTTGGGTCCGTTTCTACGTTATCTTCTTTTTTGCAATTAGTTAATGTTAGTGCAAAAGCGACTATAAAAATAGTTAGGTATTTAAATTTCATATCTTAGTTTATTAATTAATCTCTTCGTATTTTATTTCG
>CAXIAX010000156.1:0-3779 GCA_964021785.1 uncultured Flavobacteriales bacterium | reverse complement strand
GTATGCAATGCATCAACAATAGAATCTGAGACATTGAAAGTATTGGAATATAAAATATATTCCGTTTGAAATAGCGTAGCTTTCTTATACGAAATGCTTTCTATTGGTTTCAATTGGTAGTTTTTCATCAATTTGTAATGAGGAAAAAATGTTCCAATCTTTGTTCTGTCCACATCAGTTCGGGATAAATATCCTTCCATTTCATCTGATACATCAAAGAAATTCCAGTGTAAAGTAGTTGCATCCCAACCTTGGCTTACTTTCTCTGGATACAACCAAAAATGACCACTTATCAAAGTAATAAAAGCTAGTGAAAGCCATAAAATAGACCGTTTGAAATAAGTTGAAACCCAATAAACAACAAGTATTATTACTGGAATCATTACTGGGATTAAATACCTATGGCCAAATGCATTTCTCATGATTACAATGACTCCAAAAAACAAGACAAACTGAGTAACGGCAAACAAAAATAAAGTGCGAATTGTAGAATCCTTAAACTCTTTACTCAAAGCCATTTTTACAGTAAAAAATGCAAATAAGGCAAATATTAATACTCTACCAAAATCGATTAATCGCCAAGCAAACACTCCCATATTACGAGCGATTTCTTTTGCTGAAGCAAACTCTCCTGACTCTTTCCAATTATCTGAAACTGTATTAGCAATAACCCATCCTTTGTGTACTTTGAATAGAACTAAAAATAAGACAATAGAAATTAATCCTGGAATGTAAGCTAGGTAGTTTTTATAACTAAACTTGGTCTTATTGAAATAATCATACAAAAACTGAAACCCCATAATTCCTCCTGCAGATATTGTTCCTCTGAGGCTCGTTTGAGCCAAAATAATAAAGGAAATCATTAGTAAAAAATTCTTTTTTTCTATGATTGCATTCACACACATCAGTAAAAAAAACAAATGAAACACTTCAAAAGTTAGTCCGGATAATTGAGAAAGGATTGTGGCATCTGCCACCACAAATAAGAGAATAAAAATACGGGTTGCTAAGTCTTTAATATTTAAATTAACAAGTAATTTATGCAATTGAAAAAGAAACCCAAATACAAAAGGAAGCATCAATAGATGACTTACCAGTAATGTTCTTCCAAATATTTTCCAAACTGCCGCAAACAACATCCCAACAAAAGTTTGATGGCCAGTTGCAATCATATCTGGCACATAAAAATGATTGAAATTGGTTTCGTAATAAAAATTTGCTGGCACTGAAATTTGCACTACATTATCCCAATAGAAAGGAAAATCTAGGCCATTGAAAACAATTATTATCGAAATTAGAAATAATACTAAGTTGATTTTTTTCATAGGATACAACACTTAAAAAATTAAGTAAAATTTCTATAGACAAATCTCACCACATTATTCTCTTAGAATTAACAAGAGAATAATGTTCTATTACACAGTGAGTATATATCTTAAAATTAATCTTCAGCTTCTAAAGCTGCAGCTAATTCATCTGTCATTTCAAGAGTATGGTAAACTACGTTTACATCATCATCCTCTTCCATTTTATCTATCAATTTAAGTACAGATTTTGCTTTATCTACATCCAATGCTTTGGTTGTAGTAGGGATTCTTTGAAGCTCAACACTTTTCACTTCAATCTTCATTTCATCCAATTTCTTTTGCATGTCTCCGTAGCTATCAAATGAAGCGTAAATTGTAACCAATTCATCTTCTACTTCAATCTCTTCTAATCCTGCATCAATCAATTCGAATTCTAAATCTTCTAATTCCCAATCTTTCAATAATTCTTTATCAATAGTAAATACACCTTTTCTATCGAACATAAAAGACAAAGATCCATTTGTCCCCAATTCTCCTCCGTATTTATTAAAAATCATACGAACATTGGCTACAACTCTATTGTTATTATCAGAAGTTGCTTCTACAAATACAGCAATTCCATTACTTGCATATCCTTCAAAAGTATATTCAACTAAATTTGCCGCCTCATCACCAGAACCTTTTTTAATGGCACGTTCCATTGTGTCTTTAGGCATGTTTGCCCCTTTGGCATTGTTTATTGCCAACCTCAAAGCAGGATTCATATCTGGATCTGGACTACCTCCATCTCTAGCTGCAATCGTAATTTCCTTGATTATTCTCGTAAATATCTTTCCTCTTTTTGCATCCTTCGCCCCTTTCTTGTGTTTAATGGATGACCATTTACTATGTCCTGACATATTGGTATTGTATTTATGTGTTGCTGTTAGGCAAACTGTGATTATTCGATTATCTTTGAACCGTAAAGTTAAAAAATATTGAACTAACTTAAAAACTTGTTTTTAGGTGGATGGAATTAGGATGAAAAAAAATCAAAACATAATTATTTTTGTTTCCGGTAGTGGAAGCAATATGAGTCGTATAATCTCTCATTTTGAAGAAAATGAGAACATTTCAGTTTCTCACGTTTTCTCTAATAAGAAAGATTGTTTGGGGATTGAAAATGCAAAAAAAGCAGGAATTGAAACTGTTACTTTTTCTAAAAAAGAACTGGAAAACGGAGAAATTGGTCAATTATTAAACAAAATTGACCCAGATTTGATTGTTTTAGCTGGATTTTTACTTAAAATGCCCGAATCTATTACTCAAAGTTTTGAAAACAAAATTGTGAATGTTCACCCAGCACTTTTACCAAACTACGGAGGTAAAGGAATGTATGGAAAGCACGTTCACAAGGCGGTAATTGCTGCTGGAGAAAAAAAATCTGGAATTACATTTCATTACGTAAACGAAAACTATGACGAAGGAAATATCATAGAACAATACGAATGCGAACTTACCTCAGCCGATACGGTAGAAGATTTACAAAAAAAAATACAAAAACTAGAACATGCTAATTTTTGTACAGTAATAGAAAAACTCTTACTTAACTAATGGATATAAAAGTATATACAGATGGATCTGCTTTGGGAAATCCAGGTCCAGGAGGCTACGGCATAGTATTGATGGGTGGAGGAAAGTACAAAGAAATAAAAGAGGGTTTTCGCTACACTACCAATAACAGGATGGAGCTTATGAGTGTGATTGTAGCTCTAGAAATGCTTAAGAAACCAGGAATGAATGTTACTATTTATAGCGACAGTAAATACGTGGTAGATTCTGTGGTAAAAAAATGGGTTTTTGGGTGGGTAAAAAAAGGATTCAAAGGCAAAAAAAATGTAGACTTATGGAAACGTTTTTTGGTTATTTACCCTAAACATACCGTAAATTTTGTGTGGGTAAAAGGGCATGCAGGAAATAAATACAATGAAGTGTGTGACCAACTTGCTGTAGCTGCTGCTAATGACTCTAAAACGCATAAAGTGGATGAAGGATATGAGAAAGAAAACGGAAAAATGGGTGGGAAATTTTAGTTGAAGTTAGTCATTTTCCAAATCAGAAAATGAAATTCTTAAATGTGGAGAACAATATCCCGTTATTCTATTCATAATTTCCATTAAAATTTCATCTTTACAATCATCTTCTTCATAAACTTTATGAATTTCAATTAAAATTTTATAAAGTGGTTTTCCTAATCCACCTGAAGAACGATAAAGAATTACTTCAGACGTAAACTTATCATAATATAAAGGAAAATTGTCTTTTGTAATTTCTGAAGTTAATTCCTCAAACTTTATTTTTAGTTCTGCTAATTTCATAAATCACATTTTAAATAAAAAATCAAGTCACCCTGAACTTGATTCAGGGTCTGTTTGCTAAGGTCGGCAATATTAATTAACAGATTCCGTATCAAGTACGGAATGACTGCATCTT
>CAXIAX010000155.1:0-3833 GCA_964021785.1 uncultured Flavobacteriales bacterium | reverse complement strand
CTACAAAGTTTACCTCTTTAAATTTATCCAATGATTTTTCTAAATAAATAAATTGCTCTGGATGAATGATATAATTACAAGTGTATCCTTCTATTGCAACCTCTACAGATTTACTTTCGCATTGTTTTGATTTACTTTTTATACTGACTAAATAATTTCCCTCTCGCAAAGAAGTAAAATTAGGGTTAGAGGAATAACTTCCCTTGTCATTTATAGAATATGAATAATCGCTATTAGTTTTTGTGAATTGAATAGAACCAGTTCCAGTTTCAGAACACGAATTTAATTTTTCAATGTTATCTGATGTTAATTCTAATTCACACTCTTGTCTAACTTTTATTTTTTCAGTAGAATCAGGCTCTAAATCTGCTAAATTTGATTGAGGTAATTTTTCTGGTTCAATAATAGAATCTAATTTTTTAGTTGAAATAGAATCTATTTTTACTGGCTGTTCATCCATTTTATTTAAAGGAAGTATAGAATCAAAAATTTGTAAATTTCCTGCTATATCTTTGCTATTTTGAATAGAAGTAGATAATTCGGCTTCACTCATAGAGTCCATAATTTTGAATGGAGTAGGTTCAGAAATCAAGAATGAAATAGATTTTGAGTCTTCTTTTTTAATTTCTATTACTTCACCAATAGTATTGTTTTTTGGAATCAATAAATAAGTTGCAATAACTAAAGTTATTGCAGCTAGGCTAATCATTCCTTTTATCCAATTTTTTCTTAGGACAGCTCCTTTATGTATCTGAGAAAGCTTATTATTTATTGTCAAAATCTCATTCTGCTCAATAAAAACATCTACTAAATCATAATCATCTACCAGGGTTTGAAGCTCTGGATTAGAAGCCATTTCTTTTTCAAAGGCAGTTCTTTCCACCTCACTTAAATTTTCGTTTAAGTAATCTTCTATCTTAGAAAATGTGTTAAAGTTATCTTGCATTTGAAAGTTGTTGTTTTATACTTGAGTTTTCGTTTATGAGGTTTTTAAGCCTTTGTTTACACTTGTAATTCTTTGTTTTTGCAGTATTGGGATTGTTGTAATTCATCCTGGCACACACATCCTCCATACTTATTTTATAAAAAATGGTGTAGGTTAATATCTCTTTGCAAACTTTCCCCAGTTGTTCTAGCAGTTCATGGATAAGTTGCTGATTATTGTGCTGTATTGTTGAAGTTGTAGGCTCCATATTTATTGCAATATCACCTTCTATTGGTGATTTTTTGTTTTCTTTTTTGATGTAATTGATCCATTTGTTTTTGGCTATTTTAAAAATGAAAGCATCTACATTGGCATTCACATCAAATTTATCTTTGAGTACATAAGAATAAAAAACCAAGATAGAATCTTGAAATATATCCTGAGCTTCTTCTTTTGATCCATTATTATTCGTAATCCATTTACTTATTTTTGGCTTAAGATTTTTATACAAAAACAACAAAACCTTATCGGCTTTGTTGCTTTTTATAGCCTCAATAATCTCGCTATTTGTATAAGATGGTTTACTCATGAATGTTTACTGTTTTGAGAAAGTATATTTTTGATTAAGCCATTATCTTATTAATGTTACTGGCACTGGAGTAGATGTTCCGGAACATAATATAAAATATAGTCCTGTAGGTTCTAATCCTCCTAAGTTATTTGTTCCATCCCAAGAAGTTGTTCCGGGAGCTAAAGTTTTTAAAAGAACACCACTTGTATTATAAACAGTTGCTGCAGCTCCTGAACAAGGTAGTGGGAATACATCATCTATTCCATCTCCGTTTGGAGTGAATACATTTGTTGTAACATTAATAAATCTTGTTAAAGAGTCAGAACAAATACTATCTGTCACTACTAGTTTTACAGAATAAATACCAGGTGAAGAGTATGTATGGACTGTTGAAAAGCCTAAATTTGAATAACTATCTCCAAAATCCCAAGCATAATTAACTGGTGATGGAGCCATTCCAGTAGTTGTAGAATTAAATATAACTGTATTCCCTGTTACGGATTCAGTAAAAGAAACATTTAATAGACAAGGTGCAATATAATTTATAAAAATTGTCTTTTTTGTTGTGTCCATACAAGATAATGAGTCAATAGTAATTAATGTTACTTGATGAAAACCAGCTGTGTAATAAGTGTGAGTTGGATTGGCTGATGTACTTTGATTGCCGTCTCCAAAATCCCATAAATAAGTTAATAATCCTATTGGCCAAGAAACGTATGGAGAAAAATGCACTTCATTTCCATTAACTATTGAATCTATAATGGAAGCTTCGAGAAAACAACCAGATGTTATTGTAACATTTTTTGAAATGGTGTCTGAGCAAGTATTCAATCCCACTCCTAGTTTAATTTTATAAGTGCCTGGATTCTTAAATGTGTGGGTAACACTATCTTGCTGGTATTTTTGAATGTCTGCTGTGTTAAAAATATAATTCCCTTCTATAAACCACATTTGTCCTCCACCAGGTCCTACAGAAGTATTTTTAAGTTTAACTTTATTTTGTAATACACTAAATGTAAAATCAGGTGTGAAAGGAGTACAAACATCAATTGACCTTGCAAAGGTATCACTACAACCAATAGTATCAGTAACAATTAGAGTTACATTATACGTACCAGTAGTTGGATATATATAAGTAGGATTTTGAAGAAGACTAGTATCTCCTGTTCCAAAATCCCATAAATAAGTTACTGAAGGACTCGAATAATTATTACCTGAGAAATGTGCAGTGTCACCATAAGTCACACCATCAAAATATGCACTTGCATTACAATTAGTTGTATTTACATTCCTTATTTTACAAGTCCAATCTCCACAACTAATACTTCCATAACCACTACTTAAACTTGTAGCTACAGCATTTCGTACTATGCATGATTCATAAACACCTTGTGGCAACCCTGAATTACATCCAGATGACCAACCAGAAGAAGGCTGAGCTGAACCACCATTAATATATAAGGAGCCTGTGTTAGTATCTCTTATGTAGTAATAATAAAAATCATCATCAGTTATTCCTGAAGGAGCATTGTAAACACAAAATGTGTTTTTATGATTTTGAAATGAATCGACTAGCTGAAGGCTTAATATACATTGTGGAGAAGAAAAAATCTGGATAATATCTTTAATAGTATCTAGGCAAGTACCTCTTTCAAGTATTGTAGTTAAGGTGTAAAAACCTGGAGCTGAATATGTATGTACTGTATTTGCAGTTTTTTTAACTAATGTGTCTCCATCTCCAAAACGTAATTGTTTAATTGAACTACTTCCTCGAAAATCAAAACGAGTATCTAGTCCATTTTGAGTAATTTGATAGCTAAAACCAAAATCACAATCGTTAGCGCTTACTGGGTGAAAAGTAGTGTCTGAGCAACCCAAACCGTCAGTCACAATTAATTGAGCTATGTAATTACCTGGTGTATCATAATGATGGGAAGAAATATTATAAAATTTATTTACAGAGGTGTCGCCATCTCCATATAACCATTTGTACTGGATAGGACCAACTGCATTTGCAGTGCTAATAGTGAAATTAAATCTATTCGGGAATAAAACTCCTGTATTTGAATAGGATTTATCTATACTTACATTCACCCCAAAAGAGCATTGAGCTTTTGATTCTTGAAAGAATAAAAACAATGTAATTGTAATGAATATATATTTAATAAGTTTCATAATATTTGTTTTTAGATTAAAAAAAAGAAACGTGTTATTAGTATCTGTTCTTAATACACATTGAACTACAAAAGGTAACCCTTGTGTAGTTATATTTTTAAATTTAAATTTATTTCCATTCTATTGACATTCACATTGCTTTGTCTAGCTAATGGGACGAAA
>CAXIAX010000154.1:0-3833 GCA_964021785.1 uncultured Flavobacteriales bacterium | reverse complement strand
GAAGATACAATAAAACTAAGAAAGTGACAATTTGTTTAAGTCAATCCTTAGGTCAAATGAATTTCTTGATATTCATCATAAGTCCCAAATGAATGGCTTCGTGGTAATTATTAAATTGAAAAGCATCTTTTATCGTAATCAAATAAAATCCTGTACCTGTCATTCGCTCGTTAAATTCTACAAACGTACCCTTGGCATAATCCGATTCTGTTTTTTCTACCAAGGAGATAAGCAATTCTTTTAGTTCTGTTACTTCTTCGGCAGTTGTGTTTCCTGTAGGTTTTGTTCCCGGTTTGTATCGGTCAAATAATTCTCTAGAAACATTTCCTTCCAGATTACAGCCTTTATAAACTAACGCTTGTTGCGCTACAATCACATGACCAATATTCCAAATAAGGTTGTTACTGAATCCTTTTGGGGTTTTATTTAATTGCTCTAAGGTGTAAGTCTCAAAATAATTCAAATACTGTTCTCTACTCGTTTTCCAAGTTCTAAATACCGATTCCATTTATTTTTTTCTATTTTTTATTAAAGCCAAAACAAAAGGTCTTGGCTTTATTTTTTTCTTTTACACTAAACCACCATTGGCACCTATTACTTGTCCAGATATCCATTTGGAATCATCACTAGCCAAAAACAAAACAACTTTAGCAATATCAATGGGTTTGGATAATCGATTGAATGCATTCATTGAACTCATTTTAGCTAGTTGTTCTTGAGATTTTCCTTCCAAAAACATAGCTGTTTCTGTTGCTCCAGGAGCAATAGCATTCACAGAAATTCCTCTTCCTATTTCTTTAGAAAACACCTTTGTCATTTGTTCTACTGCAGCTTTGGTTGCCGAATAAATAGAGTAGGTAGGCATCATTAATTTAGCAGTACTCGAAGAAAAATTAATGATATTTCCATTGTCTGCTAGTTTACTATCTGCTTCTTGTAGGGTATTAAAAATCCCTCTTACATTCACATCAAATAATCGAGTAAAATCATCTTGGGTAGAGTCCTTCAGTTTTTTAGAAATCATGGTTCCCGCATTATTTACCAATACATCTACTTTACCAAAAGTGGCTATGGCTTGGTCAAACAAATGAGTAACTTGGTCTCTTTGGCTCACATCTGCTTTTACTACAATTGCATTTCCACCGTTGGTTATAATTTCGGCTGCTGTAGCTTCTGCTTCTAATTCACTATTCGAGTGATTTACAACTATTTTTGCTCCGTTTTTTGCCAGTAAAATAGCAACTTCTTTTCCTATTCCTTTAGAGGATCCGGTTACAATAATTACTTTGTTTTCTAGCTTTTCCATTTTTCTTATTTTAATGCAATTAATCTATCAGCAATCAGTTTCAAATCTTTTTCATTTACTTCTGGTAAAGGAGCAAGAGGATAAAGTTGAGCGCCTGGTCTTCCTACAAATGCACCACGCCAGCCTGCCCAAATAGCTCCTGCAATATCCCAACCGTGAGCAGCTATCAACATACATTCGCTAGGTTTTACCTCCATTTTTCTTGCTGCCCAAGCATAAGCATCTGTATGCGGTTTAAATTTCCCTATGTCTTCAATACTTAGTCTTAAATCAAAATAATCGGTAAGGCCTGCATTTTTAAATTGTGTTTCTACCCCAATGTTAGATGAATTAGTAAAAGAAACTAGCTTGTATCCTGCTTCTCTCAATCGTTTTAATGACTCTTTCACTTCTGGGTGAGCAGGTAACGAGCGAATAGGAGTAAGGATAGCATCTTGTGCTTCTTTCTCTGTTAGCGCAATGTTGTTGTTTGCTGCTACCATTTGCAAAGCTGCCGAACCAATAATTCCAAAATCTTTGTACTGCTGAGCTACCGTAGATACTAACGAATATTGCAACATAGTTGTAAACCACAAAGGCAATAAATCACTTCTTCCACCCAATGCCTTTCCCACACTATCTTTCATTGCAGTAAGATCTAGCAAGGTTTCGTTTACATCAAAGAACAAAACTTTTGGACGTTCGTTTTTCGTTTCTATTTTACTTTTTTCGTCAGATGAGGCAAGTGCCATTGATGGAAGTACTGCTCCTCCCAATGCCATCATTGATGTGTTTTTGATGAAATTTCTTCTCATGTTATTCATAGTTTATGTGTTATTTATAAAAACATTCTATATAGAATGTTTTAGGGTAAAAAAAATTAATATTTTATTTGTGTAAGGTATAAGGACATACCAGAAATGTAATCGTCTAAGATAGAATCTGTGTCGTAAAGTTTTCTTATTCCTCTTATTCCTTCAAATGCACTAATTAAATACACGGCAACTGCCGAACTAGAAATAGTACTTTTTATAGATTTTTCTGCTTTTCCTCTTTCAATCAATAGTTCTAGAGCTGCTTTCCATTTTTCTACAATGCTTTTGAGAGCGTTTTGGTAGGCAGATTCATCATCCCCAATTTCGTTTATTAGGTTATTCATTGGGCAACCGTGTTGCTTATCGTAAAAAGGAAATTTCTTAAGACGATCAGTAAATACTCGCTCCAAGAGTTGAAATGCATCTCCTTCTTCATTCAGTGGTTTTATCATTCCATCTACCACTCTTTTCTGTACTTTGAGGCTAATTACCTCCAATCCCAATTCTTTTTTGTTTTTATAATGATGGTAAAATGCACCTTTACTCATGGTGGTTTTTTTCATTATTTTATCTATGCTGGTAGTCTTAAATCCAAATTCATAGAATAGACTAAACGCAGCATCTATGATGAGTTGTTTGGTATATTCTGATTTTAAATCTTGTTGCATACCGTAAATTTAATAAAAAAAAGTACAAGTAGTATGTTTTATTTTAAATACTGATTCTAATTTTTCTCCATCAGGTTATTTTTCATTTAAGCCAAGGAGACAGAATGATAAAATTTATGGTATGTTTGTTTTCCATTTATCAAAAACGAAAGGACAGACTATGAACCCCAATTTTAAAGATTTTCTTTTGAAAACAACTCAAGCCATTGCTTGCAAAGAAACCGAAGTGATTCAGTCTTTGTGGAGTGGGTATGGGAAAATTGCGAGAATAAAATTGGAAGGAGCAGAGTATGATACAGTGGTAGTAAAACATATTTCACTTACCCAAGCTAGTGCTCACCCAAGAGGATGGAACACCAATAATTCACACAACCGCAAAGTAAAATCATACCAAGTAGAAACTTGCTGGTACGAAAACTGGAACCAACTCAGTACAGGTTTTTGTCGAGTTCCTAAGTTTTTGGGTTCATTTTCTCAAGACCAAGACCAATGGATAGTGTTAGAAGATTTGGATACACAGTTTCCTGAAAGAAAACAACAACTAACCTTGCCACAAGTGAAAGTGTGCTTGCATTGGTTGGCACATTTTCATGCTGCTTTTTTGAATAAAAAACCAGAGGGATTGTGGGAAATAGGAACATATTGGCATCTTGCCACCCGACCAGATGAACTGGAACAAATGCAAGATTCTGACTTAAAAAATAAAGCCAAAGCCTTAGATGAAACCTTGAATAATTGCCATTATAAAACCTTGGTACACGGAGATGCTAAAGTAGCAAATTTTTGTTTTTCTAGTAATGGAGAAAAAGTGGCAGCCTTAGATTTTCAGTATGTAGGCGGAGGGTGTGGAATGAAAGATGTAGCTTATTTCTTGAGCAGTTGCCTCTCGGGAGAAGACTGCGAACAATACGAAACGGAGCTATTAAATTACTATTTTGATCAATTGGAAATAGGATGTGCCGATAAACTAACTAGGCCTCAATATAAAGAGCTAGAGCAGGAGTGGAGATACTTATATCCTGTTGCCTACACAGATTTTACACGATTTTTGTTGGGATGGATGCC
>CAXIAX010000153.1:0-3851 GCA_964021785.1 uncultured Flavobacteriales bacterium | reverse complement strand
GTAAACACCCTGAATGTTTTCCCATCAAACTTTGCAACACCTCTATTTGTGGCAAACCACATATAGCCTTTGCTATCTTGTACTGAATGATAAATGTGATTACTTGGTAATCCTTGTTTGGTCGAAAAACTAGTATACTCTTGGCTATAAGCTCCACAAAAGCTGATTCCAATTATAAATATTAAGAATAATTTACTGTGCACACTAAATAAAAAAGTAATTAAAATACAAACTCCCTATCTAAAAGTAATTAAATAGGGAGAATAAGTATAACTTTTGAGTTACTAACGTTCATTTTGACAAAAAAAATTGAACCTTTGCTTCATTGTAAACTTAGAAAATATCTTTCAATTTAAAAAGCAGTAATCCAACATTGACACTAATGAATCGATTAACGGTTGCCTTGGGTCGATTAACGGTAAAATCACATTAATACCTCTCAAATCCCTTGCTATTAAAGAAACTTTATAAATAAATAGAGCCCATTTTTAATATACATACCTAAGTCCCAGGTTATAAGTATTACCCAAACCGCTACTTGTTCCTCTTAAAAAACTTGAACTCGAAATCTCTACATTTAATCTTGGTGTTGCTTGATACTTTGCTCCAATTCCTGCAACCGTAAATTCCTGCCCAAATCCATTTTTAACAGTTGGCACTAATTGATATTGTTGTGCATTAACATAAATCGTGAATTTTTGAGAAGGAAAATAACTAAGGAATACTGCCAATGGAAAAGCCAAGCTATTGTTAGCGAATCGCTCGCCAGAGTTCTCATCAAAAGAAGCTTGATTAGATAATTCACCAAAATTATATGTCAAATCAAGCTGGGCAAATACCTGAAATTTATCTGCTGCAAATGATTTGTCAAAATAAAACCTATTCTCCCAAACATAACTTCTTTTGTCTAGGTAAAAAGAACCTGCCACGTCATCAAATACAGGAATAAAAAAATTACTCTGTAATGAGAAGTTACTTATTTTTTTAAAAGGACTTACTTTCAATGCAATTCCCACACTAGATATTCCGGCCCTTGATATTCCTTGTTCTGTATTAAATTTAAAAACATCCAAAGCAGATGCTCCGTTTCCAATATTCGATTTTAAATTTATTATTGCTCCAATATTAAATCTTGAATTTTTCGAAATCCCTGTATATGCCTCAAGAGTGGAAGTGAAGTAAGTCTGACGAAGTTCATTTTTAGTTATTTCTTGGTTGTTGTTGGCAGATTTTGTTTGCGTATATAAATTATTAAATATTTTCACATCCCATTGCCCTTTTCCCATTAATTTGGAAGGAGTAAATTCCTGAATATTAGATTTAACTCCCTTTTTCTGAAAATCAGATTGCGCATTAAGAGACCAGTCGTATGTATAAAAACTCAGCTTAGAATTGGCAGATAACTTATTCGTTCTGTAGCTGTTTATATAATCTAGTGTACTAGTTCCTTTTGAAACAAAGTCTTCTTTATACCATTTGAAGATCTCTGAAACAGCAACATTTTCTCCATTTTCTTGAATAAAATCAGGATTATTCATAGATTTTTTTGTCTGTTCATTCAATTGATCTTCAAGCTTTACTGGCAAATAAGCTTCATCTATTATCGGTGGACAACTATTTCCTGCACACACCAAGACAAAATGCACCCTTGCATCTTTGTACACTTTCCTTATCAATTCATTTTCTAATTCATTGAGAGTAACGGTTCCAAAATCAGCAACCTTATGTTTTTTTCTGTTAAAAAAACCAGCAACCTCCATAGGTGATTGAATAGGATAATTATCTACAACCTCTTTTATAACCAATAAATTATAGGCATTTATTAAAAATGCTTTTTGAAAATTTTCTTCCTCAATTGCTTTTACTTGTAGCTTATTTATTTCAGAAATTAAATCATCCAATGCTATTCCTTGTTTTGCTATTGCTTGGTAATCTACAAGTCCATTGGACACATACATAGCCATAAAAACATCTGTTTTATTAAAAAAAACAGCAAGCTCTTTTTTTTGGCCAAAAGAAAACGAAGAAATTAGAATAAATAAAAATGTGATTTTAAAAATTTTCATAAAAGGGTTTTGCCTTTTAACGCTAAAAAAGTAGATGACTTACATTTTCCTATGAATGAGTATGGATTATCCCGCCCAATTTTCTCTATCCAAACTTCTGTATTGTATTGCTTCGGCAATGTGTGCCGCTTCAATATTTATACTTCCAGCCAAATCGGCTATGGTTCTGCTCACTTTCAAAATTCTATCGTAAGCCCTTGCAGATAAACCTAATCTATCCATGGCTGTTTTTAAAAGAGTAATGGATGCAGAGTCAATTTGACATACTTCCCTTAGTTTTTTTGATTCCATATGAGCATTGGCAAACACATCCTCCATGTTCTCGAATCTTTTTTCTTGAATCTCCCTCGCTTTTATTACCCTTTCTCTTATGGATGATGAATTCTCTGTATTTTCTTTACTTGCCAATTCATCAAAATTTACTGGAGTTACCTCAACATGTAAATCTATTCTATCCAACAAAGGTCCCGATATTTTGTTTAGGTATTTTTGAACTACTCCTGGCGAACATACACAGTCTTTTTCGGGATGGTTATAATATCCGCAAGGGCATGGATTCATTGCGGCCACTAGCATAAAACTTGCAGGATAATCTACCGTGAATTTTGCTCTAGATATGGTTACTTTTCTATCTTCAAGTGGTTGTCGCATTACTTCCAAAACAGTTCTTTTGTATTCAGGCAATTCATCCAAAAATAAAACTCCATTGTGAGCCAAAGAAATTTCTCCTGGCTGAGGAAATGCACCTCCACCTACAAGTGCCACATCCGAAATCGTGTGGTGGGGCTTTCTAAAAGGCCTTGAAGACATTAACGCCTCATTGGAATCCAAGCTTCCTGTTACCGAATGAATTTTTGTCGTTTCTAAAGCTTCTTGAAGTGTAAATGGAGGCAGAATAGTAGGTAGTCGTTTTGCCAACATGCTTTTTCCTGCTCCCGGAGGACCAATTAAAATGATATTATGTCCTCCTGCGGCCGCAATCTCAAAAGCTCTTTTTATATTTTGTTGGCCTTTTACATCCTTAAAATCTATATCGCTAGACAAAATCTTATTGTAAAATTCCTCTCTAGTATCTACGATTGTTTTTTCTAATTCTATGTCTTCGTTAAAAAAATCAATAACCTCTTTTATGTTTTCCACTCCATATACATCCATTCCGTCAACAATGGCAGCTTCTCGTGCATTTTGTTTAGGAAGAATAATTCCTTTCAGTCCGTGTTTTCTAGCTTCTATTGCGATTGGCAACACTCCTTTAAGCGGCTGCAAACTCCCGTCTAACGAAAGCTCTCCCATTATTAAGTACTGTGATACTTTTTCGGAGTTTATTTGCTCTGACGCAGCCAAAATACCTAAAGCAATAGTCATGTCATAAGCAGATCCTTCTTTACGAATATCGGCAGGTGCCATATTCACAGTAATTTCCTTTACAGGAATTTTGTATCCATTGTTTTTTAGGGCTGCTTGTATCCTTTGCTGGCTTTCTTTTACTGCACTATCGGGCAATCCTACCAAGAAAAAATTAACCCCATTGCTAATGTTTACTTCTACCGTAACGATAGTTGCTTCAATTCCAAAAACGGCACATCCAAAGGTTTTTACTAGCATAATTGTTTGATTATTTTGTTACTACAATATAGTAAAAATTTAATCTTTGCTAAAACATTGACTAATTTTCAAAAAAACTACTCTTTCACCAATTTCATAGTCCTCCTCTCATTATCCGTTACCAAATTCAAGAAATAAACCCCTGAAGCTCCTTCAAAATTTATCTCATATTGAGATGCT
>CAXIAX010000152.1:0-3858 GCA_964021785.1 uncultured Flavobacteriales bacterium | reverse complement strand
TATTGCTTCGAGAAGAGTGCTAGAAAAACTAAACATGGAGCAATGGAAAGAATATAAATCAAAAGAAAGAGGAACACGATTAGTTTTGAGGAAAAACCTATAATCCTTTTTTTAATTGTTCATTTCTAGATTTTTATTATTAAATAAGTTGACTCTAAAATATTGACTTTTATATAAAATAGCTATATTGTGCTCTTAATAAAACAACTAACAAAAAACTGACCAAATTTAGAGTTAACTATATTCTGCCATATCGCGATATATAGTGCACTGTTAACTATATTCGGTTGTTGTAAGCAATATGACAAAACCAATTTACATAATAATTTTTACTGTTTTTCTTGTAATATTTTCGTGTAAAAACAAAATTAAGACTGAAAGCAAAGCTGAAAATGAAACAGTGAAAGAAATTATAGTCGATTGGAAAGACCATTGGGAAAAACCAAAAGAAAAGTCAGAACTACTAGCAAGTCCAAAGGTACATTATCGAATAAAAGAAAGTCTCAGAGATACAGCAATAATTGTATTAACTTCTTTTTTTGAAAACCCTGACTCTTATTCAACGGCTAAATCCATTGGAGATATTAACAATGATGGAGTAAATGATTCCATTTTGGTAATTCCAGAACTATATATAACAGCTGAAGGTAGTTATGAAAATGGTTCTTCTATTATATTTATTGACAAAAATATTCCAAGAATAAGAGTTGATGTAACTTGTTTAGATACCGATTATATTTTTCAAGTTGCTGATATTGATGAAGATGGGATTGTAGAATTAGGCAAGTATTACACATCTTGTGTTAGCCGATTTAAACGGTTAGAATTAATTTCATTAAAAAATTCAGAATGGGAAATTTTAGGACAAGTTACTTTCGATATTTCCATTGAAAAACCTAAAAAAGAAGAGCGAATTAAAAAAATAAGTCTTAATAAATTCCAAATGAGAGAAATTATTGCAGAAAGTAACGATATGAAAACTGACATATGGAAAACATTTGAAATAAAATAAGTACTGCTTACAACAATGTATAAAAAACATAGCTAGTTTGTGCTAAACCGAAGATTCGTGTTTACTTATAAGCTCCGCCAAATCTGCGATTTGGCATTAATGAAAAACAAAATGTAAATGCCAAATCGCAGATTTGGCTAAGAGATAAACCGAAACTTATCGTAAATTTATACGCTACGTTTCATACACTAACCGTTAACCAAAATTAGTCTCTTCAGAAAACAGAATGTATAAATAAATTGATTTTCTTATCTAAGCAAAAAGTTATGATAAGAAAATTCGATTATCTTATCATTATAAATTACCTTTGTAAAGAAAACTAATATTTCTATACATAATGAATTTTGAAAATTTAGATAAACTACCATTAAAGATTGATGTTGAGACAAAAAAAGTTCTAAAAAAGTTAGCTTCAGCTCATAGAGCATTAGCTGAATTAAAGGGAATTGTATCAAGTATACCCAATGAAAATATTTTGATAAATACTTTAGGTCTTCAAGAAGCTAAAGATAGTTCAGCTATAGAGAACATTATAACAACACATGATGATATATTTAAAGCAGAACTGAAACTAGATGGATTTAAGTCAATAAATGCTAAAGAAGTTCAAAATTATATTTCTGCCTTAAAAAGAGGCTTTGAATTAATTAAAAAAAATAAAACTTTAACTAATAATAATATAATTGATATTCAATCAGAGTTAGAGAAAAACAATGCCGGATTTAGAAAAGTTCCTGGAACTTCTTTAAAAAATGCTAAAACTGGAGAAGTCATATATACACCTCCACAAGAATATAGTACAATTTTAGATTTAATGAAAAACCTAGAACAATATATTAATGATGACAGCATTTCTGAACTCGATAATTTAGTAAAAATGGCTATTATTCATTATCAGTTTGAAAGTATTCATCCTTTTTATGACGGAAATGGTAGAACTGGAAGAATAATTAATGTTTTATATTTAGTTATGAATGATTTATTGAATATTCCAATTCTATACTTAAGTCGATATATAATTGCACATAAAACTGACTACTATAAACTTTTACAAGAAGTTAGAGACAATAATGATTGGGAGAAATGGATATTATACATGTTAGACAGTGTTGAACAGGTATCAAAAGAAACAATTATACTTATAGGTAAAATAAAAACTTTGATGTATGAATATAAAACCTTATTGAGAACTAATTATAAATTTTATAGCCAAGATTTATTAAATAATCTTTTTAAACATCCATATACAAAAATTGAATTTATTGAAAAAGATTTAGGAGTTTCAAGAATTACAGCATCTAAATATTTAAATCAATTAGCGAAAGATAAAATATTAAAAAAAGAAAAGTTAGGAACTGGAAATTATTATATTAACGAAAAGTTGATTGAGATTCTAACTCCAAAAAATAAAAACTTTGGTTAACATTATATGTAGTTCATAGAGATTTTTTTTTTTCGTTTTAGAAAGTGTAGAGATTATCTAAAGACCTCCAAATGTAAAATTTGGCTATTGGAAAAATAAAATTTTTATACAAGATGTTTACATTTGGCTAAGAGATTTCTAATAACTTACTGCTAGTCCTCTCCCCCTACAAGCTATACATTTAACGTTAAAATCTACCCTTCAATCATATCTACAATCTTTTGTCCTATTGCTAGTCCTGCTGTAGCAGCTGGCGAAGGAGCATTAAGCACGTGAATGCTGTTTCCTGTGTATTCTATTCTAAAATCATCACGAGTTTCTCCGTTCACACCCAATAACTGAGCCCTCACTCCACTCCTACCTTTTTTCAAATCATCCATTTCCAAAGAAGGAATCATTCTTTGTAACGTTTCTAAAAACAATTTTTTAGAAAAAGCTCTTCGGTATTCCATCCAAGCATATTTAGGGTTCTCTGTCAATAATTTCCAAGTTCCTTTGTAGCTCAAAGCATCCAAAGTATCTTTCATACTAAATGAAGTTCGGCTATATCCTTCTCTTTTAAATGAAAATACGGCATTGGGCCCACATTCTATTTCTCCGTCTGTCATTCTTGTAAAATGCACTCCCAAGAAAGGAAAATCTGGATTAGGAACTGGGTAAATTAAATGTTTTACTTTGTGCTTAGCTTTATCAGTCAATTCGTAATAATCTCCACGGAAAGGAACTACTTTTTCTTTCAGATCTACGTGGTCTTTTTTTGCCAATCTATCAGCTTGTAGCCCTCCACAAAAAATCATTTTCTTGGCTTTGTAATTTCCGTGTGTGGTTACCAGTTCTGACTCTTCGCCTTGGTGAATTTCTTTTACTTCTTCACCTAGTTTTATTACTGCAGGTGTTTCACTTGCTTTTATCAAATCTGCCAATTTGTGAACCGTAGCACGGTAATCTATAATTCCTGTACAAGGCACATAAATTCCTCCTATCGATTCTACAAAGGGTTCAATTTGTTTTACTTCGTCTGCATTTATTTTGGCAATTCCTTCCGTTTCGTTAGCTATTCCATTGTTAAAAATCTTCTCCATAAATGGAAGTTCTTTTTCATCTGTAGCCACAATTACTTTTCCACATACATCATGAGGAATGTTGTGTTTTTGCGCAAAATCTACCAATTCTAGTCTACCCGATTTACAGTTCTCTGCTTTTAGTGAACCAGGAGTATAATACAATCCCGAGTGAATTACTCCTGAATTGTTTCCCGTTTGGTGAGCCGATAATTCTTTTTCTTTTTCAATCACCAAGACTTTAGCCTGAGGAAACTTGAGAGTTAATTTATAAGCTGTAGATAATCCTACAATTCCTCCTCCCACTACTGCATAATCGTATACTGTTGACATAAAATTTTATTTATTATTTGTAAAGGTAA
>CAXIAX010000151.1:0-3862 GCA_964021785.1 uncultured Flavobacteriales bacterium | reverse complement strand
CGTACTTTTGTAAAAAATACCTTAATGCAAACTTTCGAAGACTTTAACATATCCAAATTTTTACTAAAAGGACTGGAGGACATGGAAATTACTGTTCCTACCCCTATTCAAGCCGAAACCTATAACGTAATTCGTTCTGGGAAAAATGTGGTGGGAATCGCCCAAACCGGTACAGGAAAAACTTTGGCTTATTCGCTTCCAATCTTAAACGAGCTTAAATATTCGGAACAAAAACACCCTAAAGTACTTATTTTGGTTCCTACTCGTGAATTGGTATTGCAAGTAGTAGAAAACCTTAAAGATTACTCTAAGTATGTATCTTTAAGAATATTAGGGGTGTATGGTGGGACAAACATTAATACACAAAAGTCGGCAGTTGCAATGGGACAAGATATTATTGTGGCAACACCTGGTCGTCTTTACGATTTGGTTATGCACAGATCTCTTAGTCTTAAATCTATTCAAAAACTAGTGATAGATGAGGTAGATGTAATGCTAGATTTAGGATTTAGATTTCAACTGACTAATATTTTTGAATTATTACCAGAAAAACGTCAAAACACTATGTTTTCGGCAACTATGACGGATGATATTCAAGAATTGATCGAAGCATTCTTTATTGCTCCAGTTACTGTTTCTATTGCGCTTTCTGGTACTCCATTGGATAATATTAAGCAAGTTAGCTACCCGGTTCAAAACTTCTATACGAAAGCCAATTTACTGGAGTTTCTATTGAAAGACAAAGATCAATTCAAAAAAGTACTAATCTTTGTATCAAGTAAAACCAATGCCGATAGATTGTTTAATGCAATGGAAGAGAGATTTGGCAGAGAACTAGGGGTTGTTCACTCAAATAAATCACAAAATTACCGTATCAAATCGATAAAACGATTTGACGAGGGACTAAACAGAATACTGATTAGTACAGATGTAATGGCACGTGGACTGGATTTAGATTCAATTTCTCACGTAATAAACTTAGATACGCCTAACTACCCTGAAAACTACATGCACAGGATTGGTAGAACTGGTAGAGCCGAGAAAAAAGGAAATTCTATACTTTTATTTACCGAAAAGGAATCAAAAGACAAGGAGAAAATTGAAGAATTGATGGGAATTACTATCGAAAAAAAGAAATTTCCCGAAGGAGTTGCTATCTCAAATGAATTGATTCCTGAAGAAAGACCTAAAGACAAAGAACTTAACATTTATGCTAAGAAAGACGATACTAAAGGTGCTAGTTTCCACGAGAAAAGTGAAAAGAACCAAATGACCAATGGAGGAAACCCAAGATTGAGGAGGAAAAACCTGAAGTACAAGAAACCACAAAAACGTGGAGATATAAACCGTGTTAGAAGAAAACCTAAAAAAGGAGACGGGAAATAGACTTTTTTTTAGTGAATTGCTTTTAGATAAAAGTGAATTGCTATGATTCTCGTATTAGTTCTCGATATAATTTTTCTCAAACTAACGTTTGATTAAAATCACTAGAACTGACAAAAAAAAAGACTAAAAACTGTCACTTCGAGTGAATTTTATTGGAGCTTTGCAGAAATAAAATTAGTATCGAGAAGAGACTTTATGAAACATGGATAAAATAAAACAACACCAACATTTCGTCTTAAATAAACCTTTTGGATATTTGTCGCAATTCATTAGAAATGAAACGACAAGAAAAAACAAAAAGCTTTTATCCGAATTAGGAGATTTTCCTGAAGGAACAATGTCTGTTGGTAGATTGGATCAAGATTCAGAAGGGTTACTATTTTTAACTACAGACGGAAAAGCTAGTTTTGCAGTTACAGGAAACAAACAAGTAGAAAAAGAATACTACATCCAAGTAGATGGAGAAATCACTGCAGAAGCGATAGAATTACTTAAAAACGGAGTAGAAATAAGTGTGAAAAAGGAAAAATACACTACTTTGCCTTGCAATGCTTTTAAAATTGAACATAAACCAATCTTTCCTCCTAGAGCAAAACCAATCAGAGACGAACGTCACGGACCTACTTCTTGGGTTTCTATTACGGTAAAAGAAGGAAAATTTAGACAAGTAAGAAAAATGAGTGCTGCAGTCGGCTTTCCTACTCTACGTTTAATTCGTGTGAGAATTGGAAATGTAACTTTGGGAGATTTAGAATCTGGAAAACACATAGAAGTGGAATCGTTTGATATTTAGAATCAGTCAATATGAATAAAACCTACTCGCAACCTAAGATCATGAAGGTGTTAACAGTTATTGGATTATCATTTTTTAACTCAATTTTAATCTATTTCTTTATCAGCATTCTTTATTGGAATTATGATATTTATGGGAAATCATTCTACTTATTCAGTTGTTTTTCTTTTTGGATTATGGTGAATTATGGTTTACTTGATATGTTAATGGAAAAAGTAACCATTTCAGAAGAATCAATTACTCTGAGAACACTTTTTAAAAGAAAACGCATGTTAATTGAGAACATAAAAGGTTATCAATTAAAGACTAAAAACATCTTTTTGATTTCTAACAATGAAGATTTTAAAGGGATTTCTTTCAGTGACAACTTGATTAATGGAGAAGAGAAACTTCTTGATTATTTTACTGCTGAAACTCCAAACAAGAACAAATAAGTTTGAATATCCGAGAATCTATAATCTGAATATCTATTCAAACTCCTCCCAAAACCCAGGATAACTCTTCACTATTACATCTGGATTTTCAATTTCCACTTCTTCCATTACAGCAACTAAAGGCGCAAAAGCCATTGCCATTCTGTGATCTTTGTAGGTATTTATAAATACTGTTTGTGGTAACTCTCCTGCTTTCTCCAATTCAAAACTATCTTCATCCAACAAAGTCAACTTATAATTGAGTTTTTCCAACTCAATTTTCAGAGCTTCTATCCTATTTGTTTCTTTGTAAATGAGGTGAGAAATTCCTGTGAATTTTCCGTTCAATCCTAAACCAACCAGTGTCACTGCAAAAGTCTGAACCATATCTGGAATGGATGAAAAATCATGCTCGAAATACAAATCTGTGACTTGTTTTGTTTTCACTATTTCAATTCCCGTATCACCCTCTAAAGTAATTACACCCAGTTTAGAAAACAATTTGCTAATTTCACTATCTCCCTGAATACTATTTGTTTTAACACCATTTAGCTGAAGTTTAGAGTTAATACTTGAAAGTGCTATTAATTCATACCAATACGAAACAGAAGACCAATCTTTTTCTACAGAAATAGGCAAATGATAAGTTCCTAAAAATGGAGAAACTATTACCTCATTTTCTATTTCTGTAACTTCTACTCCTGTTTTTTTAAGCAAGGCAATTGTCATTTCGGTATAGGATTGCGATTTAATTTCACCTTCCTGAATTACCTTCAATCCGTTTTCTAAAAATGGTGCGATCAATAACAATGCAGTTACATACTGACTGCTTATACTTGCGTTTACAGTTACCGCATCTCCTTGCAGTTTCTTCCCTTCTATTCTCAATGGAGGATACCCTTCTTTTTCCAAATACTGAATCTCTGCTCCTAATTGCCTTAGAGCATCTACCAATTCTTTAATTGGGCGGTTTTTCATGTCTTCACTACCAGTAAGTATTACTTCGCCAGGTTGCATAGAAAATAATGCCGTAAGAAATCGAAAACAAGTCCCTGCATTGTTTACATCTACCAAAGAACAATGAAAGTTCTTTGCTGTTATTTTCTTAAGAATTTGTGTGTCGTCAGCCTCCGATAAATCTAAAATATCGAAACTATGTTTCATCAAATATTGCAAAACCAACAAACGATTACTTATGCTTTTGGACGTAGGTAAGTTAACACTGTGTTTTAGTGAAATGTCTTTCTTTTTTAATATTTTGTTCATTTTA
>CAXIAX010000150.1:0-3949 GCA_964021785.1 uncultured Flavobacteriales bacterium | reverse complement strand
TCTACGTAATAAACACTGTCTCCGATTTGACCAAACTTAGTTGTATTGGTGTCCTTAGCGTCAAATAATGTTACTGTTCCATCTTCACTTGTGTAAGTGAATGTTCCATTTCCATTATCTATCAGTGTAGTATTTGTCTCAATTGAATCTACCATTGCTGCTACATTGATTGTAGTTGTATCTCCATTTTCATCTATGTAAGATATTGTTGAATCGGTACTGAAAGCAGTTGTTACTGTCTCCATTGAATCAATCATTGCTGCTACATTGATTGTGGTTGCAACTCCATTTTCATCTAAATAAGTAATTGTTGAATCGGTACTAGATAAAACTGTTAATGTCTCAATAGAATCTACCATTGCTGCTACATTAATTGTAGTAGTAATACCATCTTCATCTACATAAGTAATGGTAGAATCTGTACTTGTTAAAACTGTTAATGTTTCAACTGAATCAACCATTGCCGCAATATTGATTATAGAAGATATTCCACTTTCATCTAGATAGGTTATTGTTGAATCGGTAAAAGTAATACTCGTTACCGTTTCAGATGCATCTACCATTGCTTTAACATTTATTACGGTTACAATTCCATTTTCATCTGTGTAGGAAATAGTAGAATCTGTATTCGTAATTGTGGTAAGCGTTTGGAATGAATTAATTATTGATTTAATATTTAAATAATGACTCCTATTTCTTTCTTTAATTACAATGCTATCTCCTTGAAGAAATATTGAATCTATAAGCTCATTTGTACTATCTAAATCTGGTAAGTACACAGAAATACGTTTTCCATTTTCATATAAATATAAGCTATCTTGAGCTGAAACGACCAAGCTATCCACATCTGAATCTATTGAATCTTTCAATAAAACTGCTAAAGAATCTAACCAAGGCTGATTAGAAAAAAGAGTATCTGCATTGTTATAAATAAAACCTCTTAAACTATCTGAAAAACTTTGACTACTGAAAAGTGTATCTGAATTACTTATCAAAGTTGCCACAATCACTGAATCTAAATTCCCTGTAATTAGGTGTCTTAGACCATCAAGATTTAGATACTTTACCACTCCATTATTATCAATAACAAGAAAAGAAGTATCTGAAGTTGACAACCTCAAATTTTCTATTCTTAATGGATCTGGATTTGGATTTCCTGGTGCCCTTACAATATGAAAACTATTTGTTGGTGTTGTTGTTCCTATCCCCACATTTTGAGATAGAAGTTGAGTATTCGCAAATACGAATAAAACAATAATAGTTATTTTCAAAAATAAGTTTAAAAAAGTGGTATAAAAGTGTTTCATATTTTAAATGAATTGTTAATTTTCTGTTAAGCGAAAACGCTTAGTTTTGGTCGTTTTACAAATATATACTTTATTGATTTTAAAGTGCGGAACATACACTATTTATTTATCAAAAAAATAGACGTTATTCCTTACCAAAACTTACCCGTTTATATTCTTTAAGAGTATAAAATAAATAAAAATAATTTTGCCATGTGGTTTTAATAACATAATTATAATGTTAATATTATGGTAATGAGAGGTAAAAAAAAAACAAATTATAAACTTAGTAAAAAAATATATAGAGTTACTTATTTTAAATCTAGAATGATTTTTTAGTAATTTAGTTAATTATTTTTTTTTGATAAATACATCACAATAAAAACAAATTAAAACAACTGTAATTCTAAAATAAAACCAACTCTTTAATTAAAAAAATATTTTATAAATTATACATTTTTTATACGACAAATAACACTACAAAAATGAGATTACTAATTACTTCAATAATCGTTATATTTTCAATGAATTCTTGCCAAGAAAAAGGAAATATTGCTAATGAAAAAATAACAGAAATAAAACAAGAAACACAAACTGGAGAATTTATTGAAAAATATCCTAGTGGAGCTGTAAAAATAAAAGGAGATCTTGTAAAAGGGATTAGACAAGGAACTTGGGTTTCATATTACGAAAACGGAACTCAATGG
This sequence comes from uncultured Flavobacteriales bacterium, assembly GCA_964021785.1. Lineage (GTDB taxonomy): Bacteria > Bacteroidota > Bacteroidia > Flavobacteriales_D > CAJJDF01 > CAJJDF01. Next base: position 1,956 of record CAXIAX010000150.1, on the reverse strand, counting down.
AGTGAATCCACTTACCTTTTTGGATTAAGAGAAGGCACTTACAAACTTTTTTATCCAAATGGTAGATTAAAAATTCACGGTTCTTACAAGAACGAAAAAAAGGCAGGAATTTGGTATTTTTATAATGAAAATGGTCAATTTGAAAAAGAAATGGATTTTGACGAAACTGAACCAAATGAATCAAATTAAATCTAAATTACCTGAAGTAGGAACGACCATTTTTTCCGAAATGTCTGCCCTAGCAAATGAACACAATGCAATAAATTTATCTCAAGGTTTTCCTGGGTTTCCTATCAATGAAAATTTACCAAAACTGGTAAATAAATACATGCTTGAGGGAAAAAATCAATATGCTCCCATGCCAGGTATTTTGGAATTGAGAGTCACTCTTTCCAATTATTTTAAAGACAAATACAAAGTAGATATTGATCCAAATACAGAGATTACTGCAACTGCTGGTGCTACTCAAGCCATTTACAATACAATATCTGCTGTGGTAGAAAGTGGTGACGAAGTAATTTTGTTCTCTCCTGCTTACGATTGCTACTCTCCCGCAATTGAAGTACATGGAGGAATTCCCGTGTTTATTCCTTTACAACACCCTACCTACTCTATAAATTGGGAAGAAGTAAAAAGTAAGGTATCGGATAAAACAAAGATGATTATCATTAACTCTCCCCACAATCCTACAGGAAGTTTACTTGCTAAAAACGATTTGGAAGCTTTGTCTGAAATTGTAAAAGATACTAACTTAATTGTACTGAGTGATGAAGTGTACGAACACATTACATTTGATGGAGAAAAACACGAAAGCGCTCTCTCCTACCCTGAATTGAAAAAGAGGACTATGGCTGTGTATTCTTTTGGAAAAAGCCTACATGTTACTGGATGGAAATTGGGATTTTGTGTGGGTCCAGATTGGCTTATGAAAGAGTTTAGAAAAATTCATCAATTCACTGTATTCTCTTGTAATTCACCTATACAATACGCAATTAACGAATACATTTTAAACCACAATCCATTCGAAAATACAGCTGAATTTTACGAACGAAAAAGAGATGTATTCTTGGCTTCAATAAAAGATTCTAGATTTAAAGTTATTCCTTGCAAAGGAACTTATTTTCAGTTGCTAGATTATTCTGAAATATCGGATATGAATGATGTTGAATTTGCCAAGAAACTAACTATTGAAAACGGTATTGCTTCTATTCCTATTTCCGTTTTTTATCCTAATAAAGAAGACAATAAAGTGTTGCGATTTTGTTTTGCCAAAGAAGAAGAGTTATTAATTAAAGCTGGACAATTATTATGCAAGATATAACCGTAGCTGCCATTCAATCTGAAATTTTTTGGGAAGATATTGAGGCGAACTTAGCTCATTTCAATTCTCATATAAACTCAATACAACATGGTGTTGACTTAATCGTTCTTCCCGAAATGTTTACTACCGGTTTTTCTATGAACACAAGTTTAGCAGAGGAAATGGATGGCCCCACAGTGAAATGGATTTTGGAAAAAGCAATTGCAAAGAATTGTTGCATTATGGGATCTGTGATGATGAAGGAAAATGACAAATTTTATAACCGTATGCTTATTGCCAAAGCAGATGGAAGTTTATTGACCTATGACAAACGTCATTTATTTACTTTTGCCGGAGAACAAAATTATTATTCTAAAGGAGACAAACAAGTTACTTTTGAACTGAAAGGATGGAAAATTTGCCCACTTATTTGTTATGATTTACGATTCCCTGTTTGGAGTAGAAATATTAGTGAAATTGACCTTTATATTTATGTGGCAAACTGGCCAGAAGTAAGAAAAAAACCTTGGTCGAATTTGCTAATTGCTAGAGCAATAGAAAACGTGAGTTATGTGATTGGTGTAAACAGAGTTGGACTAGACGGCACTAACAAAAACTACTCTGGAAACTCGGCAATAATTGATTATAAAGGAGAT
>CAXIAX010000149.1:0-4251 GCA_964021785.1 uncultured Flavobacteriales bacterium | reverse complement strand
TTAAAGCCTCAATAATCTTCGATTATTGAGGCTTTTTTTTTGTGGAAAATATTTTATTTTGAATCTTATGGATATGAGAAAATTACTAATTGGATTAATTCTATTGAGCAAATTCTGTTTGGCACAAAACCAGAACACAACTATTCAGGTATCAAATAAAAATTACGAATTTGATTCTGCTCATTTAATAATTGACTCTTCAATTTTTACCTTTAAGCTTGGGCTTAATGACACCCTAAGATTTGATGCTTTTAATCTTGATACAGTAGAAATTAAAATACTTAAAATAAAGTTCTATAAAAATGGAAAAGTATATGAACGAGAATTAAAAAGTGATTATAATAATTGCCTTGAACTGAAGATTGAAACAGAAGAAGTAGAGTTAAAATGGTACAAGAGATTAAGATTTAGGAAACAGTTACCTCATGAATATGTAACTGTAAGATATTGTGGATATTGGAATAGTTGTGGTTTCGTTTGGTACGAATAATAATTACCTCACCAAATTCACATGCCCTCTTTTTTCCAAAATTCTTCTACTTCTAAATTTCATATTTACTCGATACACATAAACACCTGGTGAACAAAGTTGTCCTTCATGTTTACCATCCCAAGCCTCTGTAGGGTCGGTTGTTTCAAATATAATTTCTCCCCATCTATTAAAAACTTGCAGATGAAACCTTTCTAGTTGCTTAAGCCCAACAAAACCCCATTCTTGGTTTTTTCCTTCAGGATAAGGTGTAAAGCTATTTGGCACAAAAAACAATTCATCTTTAATTTCTATAGACTTAATGATAGTATCGTTACAACCAGAGCTATTCATTGCAATCAACATTACATCATACAATCCTTCTTCTAAATACAGATGTGTAGGGTTGGATAAAACAGAAGAGTCTCCATCTCCAAAATACCACTTGTAAGAATTGGAAAAGGATGAATAATTAGAATATGTAACTAACTCTCTTGTTCCAGCATAGGAAGGTGAAAAATCAAAATCTGCCTCTGCATAAGCATTTACAGTCACTAAATTGGTTTTAATTGTATCGTCTACACATCCAAGATTTGAACTTACGACTAATCTCACAGAGTATTGACCAGGAGTTATGTAATTATTTGTAGCATTTTGGGTGAAAGCCGAATTTCCATCTCCAAAATCCCATACCCAATTATCTACAGTTCCCATATTTATGGTAGACAAATCTCTAAAATTAACCCCTAAAGGAACACATCCACTAGTATCAATAGGGTCGAAATTAGCAGCAATAGTTTGATCACCTACTACAATCGTGTCATAATCAAAACATCCGTTTGAAGAAACCCTTACCCAATAAGTGCCAGGATTCAAAATCTTAATACTTTTTGTTGTAGCTCCCGTATTCCAAAGATAATCTGCACCTAGATTACCCGCATCTAAAACAATGCTATCTCCTTCACATTTTATGGTGTCATTCCCCAATTCTTTCGTAAAGAAAACTGAAGCCAGAGTAATATATTTAGTTGTATTGTTTGGAATATGAAGGTTAGAAATTCCTGTAACTGTAATTACATTTCCAGATACAGAAAACGACAAACCACTTGTTGAATTATAGACTGATGCATTTGTAAAATTACCATCATCATCCACCAACAAGGCTAGGCAAGTTGTATCAAAATCATTCCCTGTGGCACAAGGACTAATTGTAAAATCACAACTAAAATTTTGATTAAAATTAGATTTTGTTACTTTCCACTCTCTACCTAATCTAGAATTCAAAAAAGGAGTTGGAGGAACTTCAGCTAATGTTGCAATACTAGAACACATCAATCCGCCATCACTCCCCAACACAACATAAGATGTATCGCTATTAAAAGTTCCTGTATTCGATACATTGCTAGGCTGCAAGGTATTCAAATAAATCCTTGTAATATCATCAAAACTATGAGACTGTTTTTGGAGTAATCCTTGATTATCATCCCTACCTATACCAATTACATCATTATGATAATTTGGGTAAACCGAAGCGTCCCAAATTACTGTGCCATCTGTAGCTAAATAATCTCCTTGCGCTCCTCCACCTATATTATCTAAGGTTATTCCATACTTTATTGCTAAGTAACTATGAATTTTATTCATTTCTAACAAAGTAAGGTCTCTGTTATAAAAAATAAATTCGTTCAAATATCCATTAAAAGGAGAATTTCCATTTCCTGGATATACACCAAAATACAACCCTGTAGATCCTGATGATTGCGAAGCTGAGCTAACGGTTACTTCACTAGAATTTTCATTTACTGTAAGTGTAGTTGCTCCACTTCTGTTTCCTTTACTAGAGATTATTGTTGGGAGATAGTTTTCTGTCCAATTTCTAGTTGCATTAGTACTTGTACCAAGTCCCTTTCCTACTGCAAATCTACCAGAAGCTCCTAAGTTTCTGAATTGAATAGCATCTCCTCCTGTTTCATTATAAAGCATCATATGATTGTTATTCCTTACAAAAGTAGGGAAGTAATAAACACAAAAAAATGTTCCTTGCCCACCGCTTGTTGAATTATCTAATAAATTGAGTGAACTCGTATTTTGCAGAGCTTTAAGAGTCGTATTAGAATTAGCAGAAAACTCTATAGTCGAATTGTAATTGGAAGAATTTCCTGTTGGTACATTTGTTACCACAGGATAAGGAGCTGATGCATCTGTAACTGTAATACTTGCTGCACCTGTTGGAAAAGTGGTAGTCCATGTAGTTAGGTTACCCAAAGTTAAACCATCTGGCTTAAACCATCCAGTTAAATTTACCGTACCCACATTTCCTGGGTTCTGAGAAAACACTGAAGTGACCGTTAAGACAAAACATACAAGACCTAATAGTAAAGACTTCATTATTAATAGAATTAAATTTTACACAATTACTTGTCAAATTTAACTAAACTTAAGCGTATTTCACTTAGTTTTAATACTAATAATTATGTTACAGTCTATTTTGGAGTTCTCCAGTACAGATACAAGGCAAATACCAACAAGATTATATTGGGTGTCCAAACTGCAATTAATGGGTCTAACCCTGCATTAGTAGCAGCTACAGTAGAAAATCTATTGAACACAAAATACAAAGCTACTGAACCAAGCCCCAAAAGGATAGTTAATCCTACTTTACTTCTTGCAGGAGAAATACTAATACAAACTCCCAAAAGTGCAAGTATAAAAAGAGATAATGGGTTAGAAATTCTCGAATAAATTTCGATTTCTACGTAAGGAACAATGGCAGATCCTTTGGCCATTTCTTTATCCCTGTAAGCCAAAAGCTCATTGTAGTACATAGTAGAAACAACTTCATTTCTTTGACCCAAATCTTTTAGTCCAAAACCAAGAGTTGTATCCTTCACTCTATATTCCAAAAGACTATCACGACCTGGCAAGTAATACCTTTCCACTACGTTTTTCAATTTAAACTTATTGGTTGCGCTATCTCCATAAGCAAAATTAGAATACAAAGAGTACGTCAATTTATTAAGCCCAGTTTCATCTTTTTCGTAAATATCTACCCAAATATCATTTACAGATTTCATTTCTTTAAAATCGAAATACTTATAAGAAACAACAGTTCCCGGAACCACCTCAAAATGAGCTCCATATATGGTAGACACATAACCTGTATGTACGTTTTCAAAAGCCAATCGTCTTTGATTTGCCTTAGGCAATAAAACGAAATTGATAAAAAACGAGAATATTACAATTAACCCTACCCCAATAAAAAAAGGTCTTAACAAACGAGTAAAGCTTATTCCAGAACTTAAAATTGCAGTTATTTCGCTTCTTTGGTTCAATTTTAGAGTTACCATAACTATGGTAATCAACACAAATAATGGGAAGAACATATTCCCAATATATATTACAAATCCACTATAATATTGAATCAATAAATCTAAAATGGATAAGTTTGTTTTTAAAAAATCATCAATTTTTTCAGAAATATCAAACACCACAATAATGCAAAGCACTGCTATAATAGAAAAGAAGAAGGTCTTTAGAATCTTCTTTATGATGTATTTATCTAAGGTTTTTAACATAGTTTTATTTAGTTAAAAGTTCTGCATCAGTTATTTGTAATGCAAAATACGGATTTTTCGCTTTCTCTCGTTTCAAAAATACCATAAACTTTTTATCGAAGATTAATTTCTTTGGTGTTGGCGGTATTGCTCCTTCAATTGCTTCCGAAACAGCTTCAGCAGCCGAAGATACTAAAGCTTCACTTTCTACAATTGCTCCTTTTTCAT
>CAXIAX010000148.1:0-4295 GCA_964021785.1 uncultured Flavobacteriales bacterium | reverse complement strand
ATAAATCCATTTTCACCTCTTTCTGTGGCTCTTATTTTTACAATTTCATTGTCGTTATACCAAGTCTCAATTCCTCCCCAAGACGTTAGTTCTTTGTACTGGTAATGAGTCAGGTTTTCTATTTTGTCCAATGAGTCCGTTACATTCAAGAATGAATTATTGATTTCCATCACGGCACTTTTCAATGATTGGTCAGCTACAGTTTCCATAGGGTTGTCCGAACAAGAAAAAAGTAGAAGGGCGGCTGGTATAAAAAGAAGTTTGTTTTTCATAAATATTATTTTGTACTCATTTCTTCTGCCAATATAAAAGCATTGTAAGTATTCACAACACCATCACTTACAGATAATTCTCTGAATCTCGTTTTGTTTTTTGTTCCTGGCGTGTATACTTTTTTTCTTCCCATTGGCGTAGCAGAGTTTAGAATAATTTCTTTAATCTGAACTGCTGTAAGCTCTGGGTAGTAACTCCAAACTAAGGCAGCAACACCCGATACAACTGGAGCAGAAAAACTAGTTCCTTGCGAGTTTTCGTATTGGCTTTCTATAGTTGTAGAAATGATATCTAAACCTGGAGCAAATACATCTACCGTTCTGTTTCCGTAATTAGAGAAGTTGGCAGGTAGTTTTTTCTTTGTAGAAATAGTAGAAGCACCCACACAAATGTGGTTGTTTACAAATCTTCCCGAGTTCAAAGAGTCTGAAGGGAAATTCGGTTCAATGTCTATATTTTCGTTAGAGTTTCCTGCAGCTTGCACCAATAAAACACCTTTGGCTTCGGCATAAGCAAAAGCATCATCTACTAATTCCTTGTGTGAAGAATAAGATTTTCCAAAACTCATGTTTATTACCTGAGCTCCATTATCTACGGCATATCTTATGGCAAGCGCAATGTCTTTGTCGTATTCATCTCCATTGGGAACAGCTCTTATTGGCATAATCAAAACATTGTTGGCTACACCATTTATTCCTTTGTTGTTATTGATACTTGCTCCAATAATTCCCGAACAAAAAGTTCCGTGAAAAGCATCTGGACCTATCACATTTGGGTTACCATAGTTTCTGTCGTTAATGTCAGATAAATCGTCTCCTATGATGTCTTTTCTTGGGTTGAAATTCACATTTAAGTTAGCTTCTTTTTGGTCTGCAAGGTGATTGTAATAATCGTCCATAGCTTTTTTTGTTAGTCCCATTTTGGAGTATAACATAAGCTTTCTTTTTATCTTTTTCTGCTCCTTATCTGCTGGCTCAAGATTTTTCACATCTTGATGGGTGTTAATTGGTTGTCCCGATAATTGCGACAAGTATGCATAAGCACTTTCTAAGTTTTCTTTAGCAGCTTTAATATTCGGAAGCATTTCGTTTATTTCTTTCAGTTCTGCGTCAATTTCTGTTTTTAGCTTGTTATATAGTTTTGTCTCTTCTTCGGTTTTGTTGGTTTTGGCGCTAAGCTCTCTCAGTATTCTTGTTTTTTCTAAAGTAGCAGCTCCAATATTTTCTCCTTTTGTGTTTCCAAGAAAATTCCATCCGTGCACATCATCAATGTATCCATTGTTGTCGTCATCTATTCCATTCCCTTTTATTTCTGCATTATTTGTCCAGATATTTTCTTTCAAATCTTCGTGGTAAATATCAACACCTGCATCTATTACAGCTACTATTATTTTTTTCTTTGGAGTTCTGTTTACCAAAATTTCGTCATAAGCTTTTTGGGTATTGGTTCCCATTACCGAACTACTTATGTTTTTTAAATGCCAGTTTACTAGGTTCTGTTCAAACCCCGAAACATCATCTTGTTGAGAGTTTCCTTGGGTAGAAATTAAGAGTAAAACGGAGATTATTATTAAGTGTAATTTCATAATTAGTTGAATTGTTTAGAAAAAGTAGAAAACAGAATTATAATTTGGTATTTGTGATTTATTTTTTGGAATTTACGACCGCCAGGGAGTTTATTTATTTAAAACCGTTTCAATAGATTTTGTTACAGTCTCTATCACAATTTGTACTTGCTCGTCTGTCAAAGTATAATAAACAGGTAAAGTTATCTCACAAGCATAGTTTTTATAGGTCTGTGGAAAATCCTTGATGTCGAAGTTTTTCTTGAATGCGGTAAGCATAGGAACTGGCATGTAATGAACATTTACAGCTACTTCATATTTAGATATTTCTTGAATTATTTCGTCTCTTTGGTCTTCGGTAATGTTGTTTATTCTGAATAAATACAAATGAAACGAACTAGTCTTGTCTTTGTTTTCGAAAACAGGAAGTTTTGCCCAAGGTTGGTTTTCAAAACGCTTGTGGTAAGTTTCCATTATTTGCCTTCTTCTAGCAAGGTTACCTTCGTATCTTGCAAGTTCTACCAATCCCATTGAGGCTTGAATATCTGTCATGTTGCATTTAAAACCAGACTCTATCACATCATATTTCCATGCACCCACTTGCATTTTGCTAAACGCATCTTTGCTTTGGCCATGAAGTGTCATTGTTTTAAGCTTTTTTCTTACTTCTTCGTTATCAAACGGAGCAGGAAGGTTCAGTGCAATTGCACCACCTTCGGCAGTAGAAAGATTTTTTACGGCATGAAAAGAAAAGATAGAGATATCGGCAATGGCTCCAGCTTTTTTGCCTTTGTAAGTTGCGCCAATACTGTGAGCAGAATCAGATATTACAGCAATTCTGCCTAGTTTTTCTTGAATTTCGTTAGATGCAGAGTATTGAGATTTTATTTCTGGACTATTTATAAAATCATAAATTTCGTCATAATCGCAAGGTAATCCGCCAATGTCTACTGGCATTATTACCTTAGTTTTGGCAGTTACGGCTTCTTTTATTTTTTCTACATTGATATTAAAATCTTCTTCATTCACATCTACCATTACCAATTTGGCTCCACTATGAATCACTACATTTCCTGTAGCGCAATAGGTGTAAGAGGGGATGATTACTTCGTCTCCTTCGCCAATCCCTAGCCAACTCAAAATAAGAGAAATACCTGGGGTTGCAGCACTCACACATACTGTTGCTTTATTGCCACAATATTCGGTTAAGTTGTCTTCAAATTTCAAGGTTTTTGGTCCTGTAGTTATCCATCCCGATTTAAGAGTGTCAACAACTTCGTCAATTATTTTTTGGTCTATTCTTGGTGGTGAAAATGGAATCATTTAATATTGTATAGTTTAGTATTTAAAAGTAAGAATTTATTTTTGAGAAAAAATACAAACCCAATATTATTTAGTAACATTTAACTTTCGATAAATGACAGTATCCATGGCCCTTGAAAAACTGAAGAAGTATTGCGCTTACCAAGAGCGTAGTCATAAAGATGTGGTGGATAAACTGTATAAACTAGATTTGTACAAAAATGAGGTAGACCAAGTGGTGTTGGAATTAATTGATCAAAACTTCTTGAACGAAGAGCGTTTTGCTCAGGCTTTTGTCTCAGGAAAATTCAGAATAAAAAGATGGGGAAGAATTAAAATAAAATCCCATTTGAAACAAAAAGGAATTTCGGATTACTGCATCAAAAAAGGGATGAAAGAAATTGACGAAACTGAATATTTTGAAACTTTGGATTACTGGATAGAGCGCAAAGAAAGGGAAGTGAAAGAGGAAAATGAGTTTAAAAAGAAAGGTAAAATTGCAGCTTTTGTAATTCAAAAAGGATTTGAATCTAACTTGGTGTGGGAGGCACTGCGAGGAGATTAATTTTTTCTTTGTATTGTCAGCTGTGCCCATTAAAACTCTCTCTTTGTGCTAACAAAGAATATTCATAACGAATTTTTGGAAGGGGTGAATTTAACGTTTATTGTATGGTGCGTTTGCATCCCGCAGGGTGCATATGCATAATACAAATTGTTGTGTACAGTTTTTATTCCGTTATTCTTTTCTTTAAATCCATTCTTTCGTGCAATATTCTAGTTATTTCAACATAATCTGGGTTTAACGTTCTGTAGAATATTATGTGTCGATTTGCTTTCATACCGAGAAGTTGCTTTGATATTCCTTCGTATTTTTTTCCTAAATCAGGATTTTCAGAAATTTCTATACAGTTAGAAATTAATCCATCATAATACTTGTCAGCTTGTTTTTCCGACCAAACCTCAAATGTATAATCCCAAATCTTTGATAAATCTTCAACTGCTTTGTTAGTCAATTTATATTCAGACATTCGAGTGCTTTTTTGCTTTTAGAGATTCAAGATGCTTTTTTGGATTAAAATCGTGGGCAATTCCACTGTCAACTCCTTCTTGAATTGCTTTTTTCAATGCAATTACTTTACTTTCTTCTTCTTCTAAA
>CAXIAX010000147.1:0-4364 GCA_964021785.1 uncultured Flavobacteriales bacterium | reverse complement strand
GCAACAGTTTTAATCATTTTATTTTCATTTTCGTCATTTATGTTTTCTGAAAATTCGGCAATAAAAGAAGAGAAGTGATGAGTTTTTCCTAAATTTTCAATATCAATAATCGTCTTGTTATAAACTTCTTGAGATTTTTCATTTAATTGATTAAGATATTGTTGAATATTCATGTTTTTTCTTTTTAAACGTTTTGTATTTATAACATTATTGTTTTATGTTATAAATTAAATATTTCTGAAAAGAATTATTAGCTCTTCAATAATTTCAATAATCTGTGATTGTTTATCAGCTTCTTTTAGTTTACCTTCAATTACTTTGAGCCTCTCAATATGAGTGCCTTCAGGGTACTTTAAACTAATAGCTCCAATCACTATTCCTAGAGAGATTTTATTTGAATGAAAAGACTTTAAATTTTCTTCATCAACAAAAGAAGAATAATAATCTGCTGCTGCAATCGCTAGAGAATCTTGATATATACCGAACAGTCCAAATACCCCAAGTATAAGTTTTTCATATTTCATTGCAATTTCTTCATTACTTTCAATAAATAATTCTGGCATAATATTTTTATTTTTTAATTGTATCATGTTTATATCTGCAAGTTACTAAAAACAGCATGTAACTTCCTAATGATTAAGCTTTAAAATTTATATTTCTAAACTCCAAAAAAACTCATTCGTATTCTTCTGAGTTTCAAAAGCAACTTCTTCAACAGAAATCCTTTTGAAATAGGCAATAGTTTCTGCTACATAAGGTAAAAATGCCGGTTCATTTCTTCGTTTGTTGTGTTTGTTCAATTCCTCATTCGGTATATTCTTGGGTAACATGAAAGGAGAATCTGTTTCAATCATTATTCTGTCTAAAGGAACATAATTCACCACTTCTTTTAATTGGTTGAATCTACGAGAATCGCTAATTGCTCCTGTAAATCCAATATAAAACCCTTTGTCTACATAGGTTTTTACTTCTTCTAATTCTCCCGTGAAGCAATGAACAACAGCTTTAGGAATTGTGTTTTTGTGGTTGTCTAGTATTGCATTAAATCTCTCGAAAGCTGATCTTTCGTGAAGAAATAAGGGTTTTCCTATTTCGGAGGCTAATTGTAAGTGAGCCTCAAAACAGTGTTCTTGAATCTCACGGGGAGAAAAATCTCGGTTAAAATCTAATCCACATTCGCCAACAGCAACAACTTCTTTGTTTTCTAATAATTTCTTTAGTTCTCCCATAGCCTTAGAGGTAAACTCTTTGGCATTGTGAGGGTGAATTCCAGCAGTGGAATACAAGGTGTTTTTATGTTTTTGTACCAAATCAAAAGACTGGAGACTAGCTTTTACACTTGTTCCAGTCAATATCATGGTGTTTACCTTCTTGGTAATTGCATTTTTAATTGTTTCGTCAATTCCATTTCGAAATTGTTTATTTGTTAGGTTAATACCTATATCTATATAATTTTTATTCATTTTTTAATTTTTGTTTAGCGTTTAGCTAATTACTTTTTCAATTTCATTTAAATCTTCAAGAAAATTCTTTAAATCATGGTTCCATTCTTTTAATACTTTTTGAACTCTTAAACCTTTGTCTTTATTAAAGCTTAATTGATTTTTATGTCCTCTAACTTCACAAGACCAGCAATCATTAACATGAGTTTCATAGGTCATGTAATCCCATCCTGCAATAAAGTCCAACCAAATAGGATTAAGAATAGGATTCCTTTGAATTAACCATGAGTAAATAAGATTGGGTGTTTCATCATTTATTTCCCATCTGGGTTTACCCTTAAATTCTCTTTCGTTTTCTTTAATGATTGTCCATCCTTGTTTCTCTAATTGATTTCTCAATTCAGAAATTTGTTTGCTCTGTTTTGTATTTGCTAAATCTATTCTTGACATTCATTATTGTTTTAATAGAATCTTCATTTTTTTTTATATTCCTTACTTCCATTCTGATTTTAACTCTTTCCATTCTGCCCAAAATTGTTTAAATCCATTTTGATCAAATTCATCATTTGGAACTTCTTTTTCATTTGGGTTACCATAAAATAATTCAATCTTGTCTGTAAAATCAAGAATCATATTTTTATACTGGTCAAAAGTTAATATTCCTTCAGTTCCTTTTAATGACGTAAAATGAACATTCCCATTTATGTGCTTAATATTCCAATCGACTCCTGAATTACAACCTGAAATTGTAACATAATTTTTCTCGTCATCTGGTATTAAAAAATGACCGCAACAAGGAACAAGGAAATTTCCAAAATCTTCAATGTTATAATCCATTTTAAGCGTCCTTAGCAAGTATAAGCCTGTTGCAGTTAGAGTCCAAGAGCCAGAATTTGAGTCTGATAAAATTTCGGTTCCTATTTTTATGAATAATTCACCATGTGAACACAAATCAGCTTTATCATAAATTCCATCATCATTTATCCAATGTTGTTTTAATATTTTTATTTCAAATTCTTTTTTCATGTTTTCAAAAATTTAATAGTTCTTGTTTTCTCATGTTTTCAAAAATAACCTCACTGTTTTAGTCACTTAAACTACAGGATTTATGGGTCCACCTGGGAGGATTCCAACCTCCATCTGTGAGTTATTCTTATTTCTTGTCTCTTGTTTTCTTACTTCTTATTTTTGTTCTCTTGTCTTTTTCTTTTTTTAACCATCCAAGGAGCGTTAATTTTCCAATCTCCTGCCATAATACTTCCGTAAGGCATTACTTCGTCAATCACTTCTCCCAGTCCGTATTCTTCCATTTGGTTTCTCACGGTTTCGGCATTTTTGTAAGCAGAAGGAAGTTCGGAGATATCAATCTCGTTAGAGAAAAATCTCACATCTAGCCCTTTTGTTTCTTCGGCAAAAATCTCTTCAATAGGTTGTTCGCCTTTGCTTCTTATGTGTGCCGTTCTGCTCACGTTTCTTCCTGCTCCATGTGGGGCAAATCCAAAGTTGGCTTCGGTCGTTTTTCCTTCTACAATCAATACCGGTTCTGCCATATTCAAAGGAATTAATCTAGGTCCTGTAATGTCAGGCATAAAACTAGCATCTAGTGGAGTAGCGCCTTTTGCATGGTAAAACAAATCGTCTTTCTTAAACACAAAGTTGTGCTCGTTCCAGTATCTGTTCTCAGGTTCCAATCCCAATTTCTCCAAAGTAGCTTCATGCAATACTTCGTGGTTTTTCTTTGTCCATTTTCTAATGATTTGCAAAGCATTCCAGTAATCTTTACCATCCTCAGTTTCGTAAGGAATCCAAGCATTTTGCTTCAATGTATCTGGCGATAATAATTTTCTGTACCTCTCGGCAACTTTCATTCCTTTGGTATATAAGTTGGCTCCAACTCCTCTAGATCCGTGGTGAGTCACCATCATGGTATTTCCCGTTTTTTTGGAAGTACCAATGAACAAGAAATGGTTTCCATCTCCTTGTGTTCCTAAGTGCGACCTTGCGGCAGAAATAGATTTTTGGTCTCTCAAGAAATAATTTCCTTCAAAGTCGGCCAATAAATCGGCAGGGAATCTAAATTGGCTGTTTCTGTCTCTTCCGCCACCTCCAAAATGGGTGATAGAGTGAGCTGCATCCATTACATCTTTAGGGTTTGCTTTTCCAAAATCGGTCAGCATAACCGAGCAACATATATCGGCAGAGTGCATTCCTGGGTGAATAGCGTTTTTTGCTACCGCAATTCCACCCACAGGAATTGTTCCTTCTGGGCCTGTAGGGCAAGCATCTGGCATAATTGCTCCGCTCACCAAAGTAGGTGTTTTAAGCAAAGTTTCCATTGACTTGATTACTTTCTCTACGTTTTCGTTTTCCAGTTCATTTTCTGCTTTTATGTTTATAGTTAAAGGAGCAGGAGTTTCGTGTAAGTCGATAATAGGAGGTAACCTAAATTGTTCGATATAGCTTTCTAGTTCTTCTCCTTCTAGTTTGTTTTCGTTAATGTGGTTTAGGATTGTAGGGAAGTTTTTCCCACTTCTCAATCCTAATTCGATTAATGTGTTTCCTGTAATGTTTGTAAATGATTTCATTTTTTTAATTTTTTGAAGCTCCGTGTGAGCTTTTTTGTTTTTGTTTGTTTTGATGATTCAAAGTTAATAGTTGTGTGCACAATTATTTTGCGTAGTTAGAATTATTGTTTTTTATTCATTGACTTATCCCGATAAATCGGGATTATAGGGGTGACTTTTCATCAAATTTCAACCAAGATTAATCATAGTCTCAAGTGCTATTAATTGGCTTGTTCATTTTTTTTCATTGCCAAAAAAAACGAACCAAAAAAAGTCTAGGCTTAATTCTACTCCACAATTTTTCTTGTATTTTTCGATTCAGTCAGTGATTTCCTCCGTAAACTCCGGAACTTCTTCC
>CAXIAX010000146.1:0-4512 GCA_964021785.1 uncultured Flavobacteriales bacterium | reverse complement strand
TATATCCAATTTTGAATTTTCAAGAAAATCGAGTAACTTTACACAATATTAACCGAGCTAAATTTCATTCCGACACTGATCTTTATCTTACAAAATTTAAAATAAAAATCATTAATGGCTAAATCGCAAGAAACCTACAATAAGAAGGAAAAAGAAAAGAAAAAATTAAAAAAACGTCAAGAAAAAGAAGCTAGAAAAGCTGCTAGAAAAGAGGAATCTCCAAATTCTGGATTGGATAGCATGATGGCTTATGTTGACGAGTTTGGTAACATTACTGACACTCCGCCAGACCCAACTAAGAAAAAAGTTGAAATTGACCCTGAAGATATTGTTATTGGCGTACCTACAAGAGAAGAAATGCCAGAACCTGATCCAATTCGTAAAGGAGCAGTAGAATTTTTTAATGATGAAAAAGGGTTTGGATTCATTAAAGAAAACGAAACAAACGAAAAATATTTCGTTCACGTTAGTAGTTTGTCTGAAGAAGTATCTGAAAATGATAAAGTTTCTTTTGAACTAGAACAAGGAATGAAAGGATTGAATGCAGTAAGAGTGAAAAAACTGTAATTCTCTTTACTTCTTATACCCATTAATCAAAACCAATTGGTTTTGTATTAGTAATTCTTTTTCTAACCTCTAGGTTAGAAAAACTAAAAAAAAGTCCATTTCATGGGCTTTTTTTTATGCCTTTATTTTTCTGTAACTCACCTTAAAATTATTAACTATTCATTTATTATGAAATAATAACACTATTAATTAACTTGTTACGTAATAGCACTAACAACTTAATTTATAATAAAATGAAAAAATCTATCTATCTAATTTTAATAATTCCTGTTTTATTTATCATGGGAATGAGTTCTAATAACAACACAAACGAAACTCCCAAAGCACTTTTGGAAGAAAAAGATTCTTTTTCTAAAAGAGGTAAATCCGATTTAGTGGAACAACTATACAGTGAGGCTATGGAAGAAAATGATAAACTAAGCAAACTGAATGACGACATAAACAAAATGCGCTCTATAAAACAAGATAGCTTGAGCAGTTACAACCATTTTACCCAAACCAATATTAACTATTGGTCTTCTGCAAAAAGACACATAAATAGATTGCAGGATGCCGAGTTAAAACAATCTACCCTTCAAAACTTTCAGTTGTTAGAAACAAACTACAAAACTGATCTTTCTGAGTATGCTCAGAAATTAAAAACTATCTCTACTAAAACAAATTCGCTTGACGACCAACTTACTTTAATGAAATTGTATGTGACAGAAGCTATGATGAAAAACTACCAAAAGAACGAAAAACCAAATATCAAATCTTTGGAAAACATCATTAAAAAATACGACCAATTGATTGAAGAAACTAAAAAGTATACTCAAGCTACTCAATAAATAAAATGACTTTGAAAAGACCAAAAATTATTGGGTCATTAAAAATTAATACCATGAAGGCAGGAAATTTAGCTGTTATGAATGATATAAAAAACTCAACCAACAAAATTATTGTCCCTTGCGACAGTTGGGAACATGGAGAAGAAATTATTAAAAAGATAAAAAATGCTAAATTTGGAGAAATACTTCATCTATATTAGATTCTACTATGAAAAAACTAGCCTATTTTATTCTACCTGCCCTTTTCTTTTTAGCTTGTAACCCACAAGCCGAACAACAACAAGAAACAACACCCCTAGAACAAGCAGTTGAACAGAACCCAAAAGAAATGCTAAGCCAAGCTTACCAATTATTTAAAGAAGGGGATGACGAAGGCTCTGTGGCACTTGCAGAAACTGTATTGCAAATAGGAAAAGACACTAAAAACGATACACTAATTGGGAGAGCTTTAACCTCTATGTGCAGAAATGCGCAAAGAAAATTAGACACCAACAGACTGGCATACTTAAGTGACGAACTTAAAAAATTGGCGACCTCATCTGGTAATGAGAAATGGATGATGTACAGGGCGCACCAAAATGCCGAAATGTGGCGACTAATTGGAAATATGGATAGAGCCGAGGCTTACTATAACGAAAGCATGAAAATTAGTTTCGAAACAGGTTCTATGGGAATGTACACGATAGATCATTTCAATAAATCATTTGTATCAACTGCCAAAGGAGATTATGAAACGGCAAATGAATTGATAAAAAAATATTACCAACTAAGAAACGAAGCCAGCCCAGAAACCGAAGACGCTTACGGATTGATTGCTCTAGCTTATTTACTAGAACAACAAAAAAACTATACTGGAGCGCATGAAGTTGCTGTGGTAACTAGAAGATTATTTAAAGAACAAAACTTATTTCCAGAACCACCAGATGAAAAGCCCTTATTGATGGTAGAGGCTAAAGTGAAAGAAGAATTAAAGTCTGAAGTTTTAGATCTAATAAATAAAAATTCTACTAAGGAATCTGTAACTAGTTTGTTGGAGAAGTATTTGAAGTAACTCTTTTTTTTTAATAAAAAACTAAAAGACGGTATAAAAGAATCAAGCTAAAACTATATCTATAATGTATTCTGCACTTTATACTCACGTAGTAATTACCCCGTTTATTCACATTAATAACCCGATAGATTCATTATATTTGAAAAAAAAATATAATGGATATATAGTGCATTGGTAACTATATTCCATTATTGTAGCAAATGAAAAAAAACCAAGAACAATGAAATTAACAACATTTTTATTTTCAATCCTTTTAATCGGAATTGCTAAAAATTCAATTGGACAAGAAATTACTGACAAGCAGTTAAAAGAATCAGTTATTAAAGAAATTAATACAGAAAGGCGTAATGAGGTTGCTATATCCGAACAACAGATAAAAAAATATGAAACAACTATTAATCAATTAGATGTGCAATCTTCACAGCTAAAAAAAAATAGAGATAAAATTGAAAATCTTCTAAAAAGAATAGATGCTTTAGAAGATAAAAATGTTGCAATACAATCAAAAGAAACAAGCTTATATTCAAGTAATTATCAAACTGCAGTAATTAATTTAGCTTTTTTAGAATCGGATTTGAAACCATTAAATTTGTTTCAAAGTTCAAGAAAATTTTTCACTTCTCTTAACAACATAAGTAACCCAATGAATTATCCAGAATACAAAGATTGGTATGAAAAATTTAAAGAGTATGTTGAAAAGGAAAAAAATCAAGAAATAAGACTATCCGTACTGAACGATATGTTAACTGTAACTTCTGATTTAACTAAAGAAACACCTCTCACTGGTCCAATAGTAGGATTATTATTTGACGGAATAACCAAATATATAGGAACATTAGGACGTTCAAAACGAGAATTAAGAGAACAAAGTGAAAGAATGATGTCACTTACAATGGTTTTGGGTCAATATTCAAACGAAATAAAATTAATTGAAAACGAATGGGAAGAAATTGACAAATCATTAGCGGATTTACAAGTATTATATGATGAATATATAACTTACAATCTTGGATTAATTAATGAATCTAAATCCAATTATGAGTTAAACTTTGCCAATGAAACCAATGGAATGAAAAAACTAAATTATTTAAATAATTTGAGAGAATTGGCTAACAAAAAAGTAGAAACTGAAAAAACTGAAAATCCAAATAATTGGAAGCCAACATTTTATTATGAAATGGAAAAAGTACAAGCACTTAAAATTAGATTTGGAGAAATTACTAAAAGAATTCAACAGAATTTCGAAAAGTATAATGACCTAATTTTAAGATATGAAAA
Organism: uncultured Flavobacteriales bacterium; assembly: GCA_964021785.1. GTDB lineage: Bacteria > Bacteroidota > Bacteroidia > Flavobacteriales_D > CAJJDF01 > CAJJDF01. The sequence goes on along the minus strand of CAXIAX010000146.1, from coordinate 789 downwards.
AAGTCCTTTACTTCAATCAAACATGGTCGAATTAAAAGAGAAATTGGGAAATTTAAAAGAAAATTTTAGCGACTCATTTAACTCTGAAAATTATATTAATGATGCAAATACAATGTATAAAATTGACTAAAATGCATGATTACAGGCTACTACAACATGTAAAATAAATTACTGATTTTAGCCTACTTCCAAAAACCCTCTCGGATTTTCTATCTGTGATTTATTTACTAACTTCAGTGCTTAAGGCCCGCAACAAAGCTTATTCAAACCGTTAAAAAAAATCACTGAAAAACTTTGTTCCCACAAAGTAAGAGTTTTAATGAGTATGGGGTGAAAAATTACTGAATTTCTAAAACAATCCCCCTTGAGAAAATCCTTTGTCTACTCCAAGGTGTCTGTAGGCTTTCTCTGTCGCTTGTCTCCCTCTAGAAGTACGCATTAAATACCCTTCTTTTATCAAAAATGGTTCATACACTTCTTCTATCGTTCCATCTTGTTCTCCTACAGCAGTAGCAATTGTTTTTAATCCCACAGGACCTCCAGCAAATTTATTGATAATGGCAGATAATATTTTATTATCCATTTCATCCAGTCCATTAGCATCCACATTTAAGGCTTCAAGCCCTATTTTGGTAATGGCTTTGTCTATGTTTCCGTCTCCTTTTACTTGAGCAAAATCTCTTACTCTACGTAGCAATGCATTGGCAATTCTAGGTGTACCTCTACTCCTACTTGCAATTTCAAATGCGGCATCATATTCTATTGGCATACCTAGTATCCCTGCCGATC
>CAXIAX010000145.1:0-4536 GCA_964021785.1 uncultured Flavobacteriales bacterium | reverse complement strand
TTACATAGTCTTCAAAAACCCAACTTCTTCAGCTGTAAGATGTCTCCAAGACCCTCTTTGCAATCCTTTTTTATCCAAAGTAGCAAAACGAATTCTGTCTAGTTTTTTTACTTTATAATCAAAATGCTCGAATATTCTTCTTACAATCCTGTTTCTACCCGAGTGAATTGTTAATACAACACTCGTTTTACTAGTTCCATTGTCAGCATATTCTGCTGCATCTACTTTTGCATAACCATCTTCCAATTCAAACCCTTCTAACATCATTGCCATGTGAGCTTTTTGAATCGTTTGATCCACTTCTACTTGGTATACTTTTGCAACTTCATTTCTTGGGTGAGTTAATTTCTCAGCCAACATTCCGTCATTTGTAAACAGTAATAATCCAAGTGTATTTCTATCCAATCTCCCAACAGGGTAAATTCTTTCAATACAGGCATTACTCACCAATTCAAGAACCGTTTTACGGTTTTGAGGATCTTTAGATGTTGTTATAAAATCCTTTGGTTTGTTCAATAAAACGTATTGGTATTTCTCTACTTTTATTTTGTCTCCTCCGTAGTGAACTACATCTTCTTGTGGGTCAATTTTTGTTCCTAGTTGAGTAACAATCTTATTGTTTACCTCAATTACTCCAGTTTCTATTAACGTATCTGCTTCTCTTCTTGAGCAAATTCCGGCTTGAGCCAAAAATCTATTCAATCTTATTTTTCCATCCAATGAACGTTTTGGAGCTTTACTTTCTCCTCTACTTGTTTTGTTCGTATATGGTTTACTTCCGTGCTTTTTGTCGCCAGGTTTTCCTCCGCCAGACTTGCCAGAACCAGGTTTTCCTGATCCTTTGTAATAACTACCACTTGTTTTAAATCCGCTCTTTTTCGATCTGTCCTCGTCCACATTCTTGTTGCGGCCTCTAGGATTATTTGTTGTTCTCTTCTTCATAGTACAAAGTTACGGTATTTAGTTTGATTTGTTATAAGGCAATTTTTCTTCTTTTTGCCTTGACGCAAAAAAAGAAACAAAAAAAAGCCAAGACTGGTTGAAATAGACATAATTTTATGTGAAATAATTTTGTTTTCATTCAGAAAAGAGACTAGTCATTCCGTGCTTGACTCGGAATCTGTTTTCGAAGAGTGTCTGTCGTAACAAACAGACACTGAATGAAGTTCAACAGGAATGCTTATTTTTTTAGAAATAGACTTACAAAGAATTATTCATTATCAATTGTTCATTATTAATTAACCCTTACCTTTGCACAACAATAAAAACCAAACTATGAGCCAAGAAGTAAGAAACCTAGAACCAAAACAACTTTGGAATAAATTTGCCGATTTGAACGAAGTTCCAAGACCTTCTAAAAAAGAAGAAAGAGTAATTGCCTTTATGGTAGAATTTGGTAAAAACTTAGGTTTGGAGACTGTAGTTGATCCAATTCAAAATGTAATTATTAAGAAACCTGCAACTGCGGGAATGGAAAATAGAAAAACGATTGTAATGCAGTCGCATTTGGATATGGTTCACCAAAAAAATAACGAAACTGTTTTTGATTTTGATAAAGAAGGTATCAAAATGAAAATAGAAGGGGACTGGGTAAAAGCCGAAGGAACAACACTTGGAGCTGATAATGGATTGGGAGTTGCAACAATTATGGCAATTTTGGAATCTACAGATATTCCTCATCCAGCAATAGAAGCTTTATTTACAATTGACGAAGAAACAGGAATGACTGGTGCTTTGGGATTGCAAGGAGGTTACTTGACAGGTGAAATTTTATTGAACCTAGATACAGAAGATGATGACGAGTTTAGTATAGGATGTGCAGGAGGAGTTGATTTAACTGCAACAAGAAGCTACAACAAAGAAGAAGCAAACGGAACTAGCCTTAAAATTACTGTAAAAGGATTGCAAGGAGGTCACTCGGGAATGCAAATTCACGAAGGACTTGGGAATGCTAATAAATTGATGAATAGAATTTTTTATGCTACTCAAAACTACATGCAAATAGCATCTGTGATGGGAGGAGGATTAAGAAATGCTATTCCAAGAGAAAGTAATTCGGTTATTGTAACGGAAGATATCGAGAATTTTAATACTGCTTTTGAAGTAATTAAAAATGAAATTATTGCTGAGTTCAAAACTATTGAGCCAGACTTAGTAATTTTATTACAAGGAACTGATGATGCAGAAAATGTAATGGCAGCAGCAGATCAAAAAGCATTTGTAAACGCAATTTATTCACTGCATAACGGAGTATTTAGAATGTCGCCAGATATTGAAGATTTGGTAGAAACATCTAATAACGTAGCTAGAGTAGAGGTGAAAGATGGAAAAATTGAAGTATTGTGTTTAACTCGTTCTTCAGTAGAATCTGGAAAATGGGACATGGCAAATACATTAACTGCTTCTTTTGAAATGGCTGGTTTTTCTGTATTGAAAGATGGTTCTTACCCAGGATGGAAACCAAATAGAGATTCTGAAATATTGACTGTATTGGAAGAGAAGTATGAAACTTTATTCAATGAGAAGCCAAGAGTAATGGCTTGTCACGCAGGATTAGAATGTGGAATATTAGGAACTAATTACCCAGAAATGGATATGATTTCTTTTGGACCAACAATCAAAGGAGCTCACTCACCAGATGAAAGAGCAAGTATTTCTTCTGCACAAAAATATTGGAAATTTACGCTTGAGGTTTTGAAGGCGATTCCTTTGAAAGCTTAATATTAAATTAATTAATAGTTTTAAAGCCATTTTGAATTTTTCAAAATGGCTTTTTTTTATCTCCTAATTAAAGTAACAGTTCCTTTTTCTTCAAATTCTTCTCCATTTGCAAAGGATCCTTTTACGAAATAAACAAATACTCCTACATTGGCAGGAGATCCTTTATAGGTTCCATCCCAACCATAATCAGAGGAGTTAGATTCAAAAATCTTATTACCAAATCGATTAAAGATAATGAACTTAACATCTTTTATCCCAGACCCCATCACATATAACACGTCATTTTCTCCGTTCCCGTCAGGAGAGAAAATATTTGGGATAAAAATATCGTACTCACAATTTGGATCAACTAAATTGATTAATGAAACAGTTTCCGTAACGAAACAACCGTTTGCATCTGTGATGGATAAGGTGTAATTCCCTTCTTTTAGTCCAGTTATATTTTGAGTAGTAAGTCCATTGCTCCAGTTGTAAGTGAATGTTGGAGTTCCTCCATTTACTGTAATGTCTATTGCTCCATCCGATTGATCACATAATTCATCTGTAACATCAAACAGGATACTTGGGCTAGAGAAAACCGTAACGTTTACAGTATCTGGCAAAGGACATGGTCCTGTAGGAATATAAACAATAGTGTGGTTTCCTGCACCTGCAATTGATGGAGAAAATAACCCTGAAGAGGAATCTGTACCTGGTCCTACCCAAGTTCCTCCAACTGGTGAGGCTGTAAAATTTATAGGAGAGTCATCTTCACAAAAATCTTGGCTAAAAGTGATTGTACCAAGAACAAGAGGATTGATAGTTAAATTTGTCTCAATAATAGAATCACAACCATAAGCAGTGCTTAGAGTGTCATTATAAATTCCCGTAGTTCCATAAGTATTGCTTCCTACTGTTGTTGTTTGCCCTGCGCATAAATTTAAAGTTTGGGTTATTGAAGAAGAATAGGTTAAAAATAAATTGGTAATAATAATGCTATCGCACCCGCTAATGTTAGAAAGCGTGTCGTAATATATTCCAGGAGAATATGTAGTTGTTCCTATAGGAAGTAAAAAGCTATCGCAAGCCGAAGCAAGAACTGATACAATAGAAACCGTATCAAGTGAAAGATTAATTGTAATTAAGCTATCACAACCAGCCGAATTTGTAATGGTATCTAAATAAGTTCCAGCAGAGTTGTATGTTTTTCCAGCAGGAGAGGTGTAAGTTCCACAAGAACTTGGATTTATTGTAGAGTTTGTACTGTTGTTTATGGTAAGATTTAATGTGTAAATTGTATCACAACCAGGAATAATAACGGTATCGTTATAAGAGCCAGAAGTTGATAAATTCATTCCTCTCCAGCTCATACTATCGCAAGCTGATGCAGAGGTTAAAGTAGTAATAAAGCCATTTATAGTAATATTAAATGTCATTAAACTATCACAGCCTTTAGAATTCAAAATTGTATCGAAATAAGTTCCGTTTGTTCGCCATATTTTTCCACTTGGTGATACAAGACTATCGCAAACTGATAGCATTTGAGTAGAGGTTGTTGTAGAGTTTACTGTTAAATTAAAAGTAATTAAACTATCGCATCCTACAGAGTTAAGTAGCGTATCCAAATAAGTTCCTGAAGACTTCCAAGTTTTCCCAGAAGGTGAAAGTAAGCTATCGCAAACGATTAATGTTTGAGTAGAACTAGTAGAATTGTTCACTGTTAAATTCACAGTAATTAAACTATCACATCCAGTTGTGTTATTTATCGTATCCAAATAAGTTCCCGAAGATTTCCAAGTTTTCCCAGAAGGAGAAAGTAAGCTGTCACAAACGATT
>CAXIAX010000144.1:0-4565 GCA_964021785.1 uncultured Flavobacteriales bacterium | reverse complement strand
TTCCTCTTTATTAACAATCCACCTCAAAATAGTTAAAAACATAGCGAGTTATAATGATAGCACGGGAGTATAAATTTGTACTTTTAAAGCTTGTACTAAAATCAAGAAAATAGATGGCTGCCAAAGCGAAAGAAAAGGAAAGAGAAACCCCACTAATGAAACAATACAATGCAATAAAAGCAAAGCATCCTGATGCTATGTTACTATTTCGTGTGGGAGATTTTTATGAGACTTTTAAGCAAGATGCAATTATTGCTTCGCAAGTTCTTGGGATTGTATTGACCAAAAGAAAAAATGGAAAAGCCTCTCACATTGAGTTGGCAGGATTTCCTCATCATTCGCTTAATACTTATTTGCCAAAACTAGTAAGAGCGGGATATCGTGTTGCTATTTGCGACCAATTGGAAGACCCAAAAATGACCAAAACCATTGTGAAACGTGGAGTTACAGAATTGGTTACTCCTGGGGTTACATTCAATGATAATGTTCTAGAACAAAAAGAAAACAATTTTTTAGCTGCTGTTCATTTTACTAAACACAAAGTAGGTGTTTCTTTTTTAGATATTTCTACAGGAGAATTTCTGGTAGCGGAAGGATCTGCAGAATATGTAGATAAATTACTACAAAGTCTTAAACCTACCGAAGTACTTTTTCAGAAAGGAAACCAGAAAAAGTTCAATGAGTTATTTGGGAATAAATTCTACTTTTTTCAATTGGATGATTGGGTTTTTACTCCCGATTTTACCAATGAATTATTACTAAAGCAATTCAAAACCAAAACCTTGAAAGGATTTGGAGTAGAAGAATTGAAAGTAGCAACAATTGCTGCCGGAGCTGCTTTGCATTATTTATCGGAAACTCACCATAACGAGTCTCAACACATTTCTACGCTTTCTCGTATTGAGGAAGATAATTATGTGTGGCTAGATAGATTTACAATCAGAAACTTAGAATTAATCTCATCCAACAATCAAGATGCAACTACCTTAATTGATATCATTGACAAAACAGTTTCTCCTATGGGAGGAAGATTGATGAAAAGATGGATGTTGTTGCCTTTAAAAAACACTGCAACTATAGCAAAACGTCATGATGTTGTAGAAGGATTGGTGAATGATACTGAACTCCTTTTTGATTTAACAAACAACATTAGTCAAGTAAGCGATTTGGAAAGATTGGTGTCTAAAGTTGCTATTGGTAAGATTTCGCCAAGAGAAGTAAACCAATTAAAAAACTCTTTGGATGTATTGGTTCCAATTAAAGAACAAACTTCTGGCTCTAAAATAAAACCACTTCAATTAATAGGAGAACAAATAAATACGTGCGATTCGCTAAGAGCAAAAATTGAAGCCGAATTACAAGATGATGCTCCCGTGTTATTGAACAAAGGAAACATTATAAAAGAAGGAGTAAACCAAGAGTTGGATGACTTGAGAAAGATTGCTTTTTCTGGAAAAGATTATTTACTTCAAATGCAACAAAGAGAAAGCGAAAGAACGGGGATTTCTTCTCTAAAAATCGCTTTTAATAATGTATTTGGATATTACATAGAAGTACGTAACACACATAAAGACAAAGTTCCTGAAGAGTGGATTAGAAAACAAACTTTGGTAAATGCAGAGCGTTACATCACAGAAGAACTGAAAGAATACGAATCGAAAATTTTGGGAGCAGAAGAGAAAATCTTAACGCTTGAAACTTCTATTTTTCAAAACATGGTGTTGGAATTAGCAGATTTTACTGTTCCAATTCAGCATAATGCTCACTTGGTAGCACAAATAGATTGTTTAGCTTCTTTTGCTACGCTTGCCATTTCGGATAAATATTGCAAACCAATTGTGAATGATTCATTCAAATTGGACATTAAAAATGGACGTCATCCAGTGATAGAAAACTGCCTAGAAGTAGGCGAAAGTTATATTCCTAATGATGTATACCTAGATGAAGTAGACCAACAAATCATTATGATTACTGGGCCTAACATGTCGGGGAAATCTGCTATTTTGAGACAAACTGCTTTAATTGTACTTATGGCACAAATGGGAAGTTTTGTCCCTGCCGAGTCGGTTACAATGGGGTTTGTAGATAAGATTTTTACGAGAGTTGGAGCTTCAGATAATATTTCTAGTGGTGAATCTACATTTATGGTAGAGATGAACGAAACAGCTAGTATTTTGAACAATATATCGGAACGTAGTTTGATACTCTTGGATGAAATTGGAAGAGGAACGAGTACGTATGATGGTATTTCTATTGCTTGGAGTATCACGGAATACATTCACGAATTTCCTCAGAAAAAAGCAAAGACTTTGTTTGCCACTCACTACCACGAGTTGAACGAAATGCATAAGCAGTTTCCTAGGATTAAAAACTATAACGTTTCGGTAAAAGAGATTGAGAAGAAAATCATTTTTATGCGTAAACTAGTGGAAGGAGGAAGTAACCACAGTTTTGGTATTCACGTAGCAAAAATGGCCGGAATGCCAGGTTTTGTAATTCGCAAAGCCGAAGAAATTCTTACAAAACTTGAAAAAAGAGGAGGAGACAGCAACCAAGAAACAAAAAAAGCTTTGAATTCCAAAGACGAAGAAATGCAATTGAGTTTCTTTAATCTAGACGATCCTATTTTGGAAGATATCCGTGATGATATTGCCAATGTGGACATCAATACGCTTACTCCTGTGGAGGCGCTTATGAAATTGAATGAGATTAAGAAGAAATTGGGGTAAACTTTCTTGTCATGGCAGAACTAATAGCTCTTTTCCAATCCTACTTTGTAAACCAAGCTTTCTTGGCAACACTATTATTGATTACACTAAACAATATTTGGAAACGAATTGAGATAGAAACTCCTCTTCTAATAGTAAAATATGTATTAATTATAGCTGGGCTGATTGCAACTACCCAATTCTTCTATTATCTTTTCTTTGATTTAGAAAGCGAAGACAATTCTTTAACCTTTATTAATAGAGCTATAGGCTCCTATAAAGGTTTCTATATATTTATGTTGTTTTCCTCTACATTACTTCCCATACTGTTATTTATTAAAAAATTTGGCTCAAATAAATACTTTATTTTACTTATCAGTTTTCTAATTAATATCGGGTTTTGGTTCGAACGATTTGTAATTATTGTCACAAGTCTCCACAGAGGACATTTACCTTCTACTTGGTCAATGTTTTATCCTACCTGGGTAGAACTGTTTATATTTATAATACTTTTTATTTCTATTACATTATTAATAATTTACGTTAGAAAGAAAATTAAAAAATAGTTTTTGAGATTTTTCTAATCATTAAAAAGTTTAGTTTCTACGTTAATCACAAACCAAGAATCCTTTTTCAGGCTTCATTCATTTTTTCCATTGATGAAAAAACGAATCAAAAAAATCTAGAATTTTCAAAGGTTTTCTGAAAAACTCAATCTGTACTTATTAATCTTTCCCACTAAAGACTTGAGATAAGCCTGAGCTATTTTCAACTTTCTGCCACACTGGTGAAAATCCAATTCCATTTTCGACAAGATTTTTTAATCAGAATGAAAATCTTTATCGATTAGCTCTCGACCTTTTGAAATTTACGTTAAGAAAATGAGTTTTTATTTCGGTTAAAAACAAAAATCTGTTTGAGTCCGAGTAGAATTAAGTCGATTAAGAAAAACGAAATGGACGAGTTCTTTTTGTTTCAGAAAGAAGAGGTCATTTTTAGTTAATTTCAACAAGTCTTGAACTTTTTTTGTTTCTTTTTTTGTTTCAAGACAAAAAGAAGAAAAAAGCCTGATAACAAGAAAACACTTACTTCAAAACACCATTCTCACAAAACAGAAATCATTGATCAATAAATTATTAGTCAATTTCACCCCCCTCTCGAGAGGGGACTTTGAAAAAAAAAGAAAATAATTCACCCCTCTAAACCCCTATAAAACCTATGCTTTTAAAATTAGTTTGATTTCTTTAAATCCAAACTAAAAGTAGTGCCGTATGTATGTCGAAATTAAAACAAACATTAATACTAATTAAAAAAACAAAAAATTATGAAAACTTTAAAACTAACGGTAACAGCTCTATTATTAGCAACAACTTTGGGAATGAATGCACAAAATGTACAAGTAGGTGGAGAACCAATGCTACCTAAGAAAAACATTGTAGAGAATGCAGTAAACTCAAAAGATCATACAACATTAGTAGCTGCAGTAAAAGCTGCCGGACTAGTAGAAACTTTAATGACTGCAGGATCTTTCACAGTATTTGCACCAACCAATGATGCTTTCGAAAACTTACCAGAAGGAACTGTAGCAACTTTATTGAAACCAGAAAACAAAGCAACCCTAACTAAGGTATTAACTTACCACGTAATCTCTGGAACTTATACTTCTGCTGACTTGATGAAATTAATCAAAAAAGGAAATGGAAAAGCAACTTTGAAAACAGTAAGTGGAGATGAATTATATTTCTCTATGAACGGACCAAGCAACTTATTGGTTTGGGATGAAAAAGGAGGATCTGCAAACATTATTGTAAGAGATGTAATGCAGTCTAACGGAGTAATTCACTCAATTGATTCTGT
>CAXIAX010000143.1:0-4569 GCA_964021785.1 uncultured Flavobacteriales bacterium | reverse complement strand
AAAACAAAGCAGCCATTTCTTCGCCTATATTTCCTGTGTCGTTATGTTGAGCCATGTTTTTAGATGTTCAGATTTCTAGATGTCAGATTCTCAGACTTTACAATATAGTTATAAAAATAAAAACCAATAATAAGAACTTGTTCTTATTATTGGTTTTAAGTCTGAATATCCGAGAATCCGAATATCTAAAAATCTATTACGAGTTCATCAAGTCTTCAATCTCCTCAGCTTCCAAAGGAATGTTTCGCATTAAATTCAATGGAGCACCCGATTTTTGAATGATATAATCGTCTTCCAATCTTATTCCAAGGCTCTCTTCTGGGATGTAGATTCCTGGCTCAATTGTAAATGCATTTCCTGCCTGAATAGGCTCGTGCCATAGTCCAACATCATGCGTATCCAACCCAATAAAGTGAGAAGTTCCGTGCATAAAGTACTTTTTGTAAGCAGGCCAATCTGGGTTTTGATTCTTAATGTCAGTTTGGTCAATTAGCTTTAGTTTAAGTAATTGTGCTTCCATTAGTTTTCCAACTTCTGCGTGGTATTCATGTAAATTTACACCTGGCGAAAGTAATTTTTCACATTCTTTTTTCACGTGTAAAACTGAGTTATAAACAGCTTTTTGTCTCTCGGTAAACTTTCCGTTTACAGGAACACATCTAGTCATGTCACTTGCATAATTGGCATATTCGGCACCAAAATCCATCAAGATAACTTCGCCATCTTTACACTCCACATTGTTCTCAATGTAATGCAATACACAAGCATTGTATCCCGAACCAATAATTGGCGTGTAAGCAAATCCTTGTGAGCGATTATTCAAAAACTCGTGCATCAATTCTGCCTCAATGTTGTATTCCATTACTCCTGGCTTGATAAAAGGAAGAATCCTTCTCAATCCTTTTTCGGTAATGTCGCAGGCTTGTTGCATCAAGTCTATTTCTATCTGGTGCTTTACAGATCTCACTCTGTGCATAATAGGAGCAGACTGTAAATAGTTGAATGCAGGGTATTCGTTCATCATCCAAGAAATAAAACGATCTTCACGCGTTTCCATTTCTGTATTTGCACGTGTGTGCATGTTTTTATTAATGTAAATATTCTCTGCTTCAGACATCAAAGATTTAAGGATAGACTTGAATTGAGGCAACCAATAAACAGTTCTGATTCCCGAAGTTTCGAAAGCCGTTTCTTTCGTCAGTTTTTCTCCTTCCCAAATTTTAATTGTGTCAGAAGTTTCTTTCAAAAACAAGATTTCTCTGTGTTTTTCAAGATGTGCATCAGGAAACAAAACCAAGATGCTTTCTTCTTGATCTACACCTGAAAGGGCTAAAATATCTCTGTGCTGTACAAACGGAACCGAGCTATCTGCCGAAGTGGCAAAAATGTCATTACTATTAAAAATAGCAATAGAATTTTGTTTCATTTGTTTAGTAAATTCACTTCTTTGGTGAATGTACAAGTCTTTGTTTATTCTGTGGTATTTCATATTGTATTACTTAGTTTGTTGCATTTGTTTCACTTGTTTCAATATCAATTTCTTTGGAAGAAATGGAAGCATCATATTCATCACTTTTTGTCCAAAACTTAATCCAGAAATCACATCTAGCTTTCCTTTTATCATTCCGTTATAGCCATCTTGGGCTACTTTTCTTGGGCTAGCCGTTTTGTCAAATAGTACTGTTTTGTCCATTCCAGATACTTTTCCAAAATCTGTTTCGGTAGCTCCAGGCATAAGGTTGGTTACGGTAATGTTTGTCCCTTTCAATTCTTCTGATATAGCATTAGAAAAAGAAGCTACGTAAGCTTTTGTTGCAAAATATACGGCTTGTAAAGGGCCAGGCATTAAACTAGCTGTGGACGAAACATTCAGTATTTTTCCAGAGTTTCTTTTTGTAAAATCCTGTAAAAAATAATAAGTCAACTCCGTCAATACCTCTACGTTTAGTCTAATCATAGCAAGGTCTTCTTTGATGTCTCTTTCGTGAAAATTACCAATTCCACCAAAACCTGCATTGTTAACTAAATAGTCTACTTCGATTCCAGAAGACTTTACCGTTTCGTATAATTCTTTTGCAGCATTAGGCTTGTCTAGATCTTTTACAATAACCTCTGCTTTTATATTGTGTTTTTGTTCTAATTCTTTTTTCAAGATTTCTAATTTATCTTGGCTTCTAGCTACCAAAATTAAATTTCCACCTTGCTCTGCATGAAGAGTTGCAAATTCTTTTCCAATCCCTCCACTTGCTCCTGTAATTAATGCTGTTTTCTTCATTTTGTATTTTGTTATTTGCGTGTAATAAAGGTAAGGAATTTGGAAGTTTAATGCTAATTAAGAACAATTAATCAATTGTCTTTTCTTATACCTTTGAGGGGATTATAGGGAGGCTTTTCATCAACAGGTCACCCTCCTAATTCCGAAAAATCGGGATAAGCTCTACCCTCAAGGGAGGAACTGTTGTTATAACCAACATAAATCAATTGAAATATTGTAATTTAGAGTTATCAAAATCTAATAGATGAAATCAATAATTACTTTAGTTATACTATTTGCAACAAGCTTTTCTTTTTCACAAGTAAGAATAAATAGCGAGTCTCAGGAGAATATAAGCCGAATACTTTTTCAAGGAAAAGAGAAGTCTAATTTTCAAATAAAAAAAGACAATCCATTACTACCAATTTACAAAGTAAGAGGAGAGTTGTGCTTGTCTACTATAGCGAAAGTATCGCAAGAGTTTAGTGAAAATGACCTAAATGATAAGGCGTTTGTAGGAAGTAGAGTAGGAAATATAGTGACTCTAAAAATTCCTTTACAAAACATGACGGAGATTCATAGTTTTAGAAATGTATTACAACTTCAAGTAGCAGAAAGAATACAGCCACACAACAATAAAATGACTGCAGATGTTAGAGCAGACAGTGTGTGGGCGGGAATTAATTTGCCTCAAGCTTACACAGGAAAAAACGTATTGATAGGAATTACAGATTGGGGATTTGATTACGATCACCCTATGTTTATGGATACATCATTAACGAATACAAGAATAAGAGCAGCTTGGGATCATTTTAAACATGCAGGAAATCAGCCTGCAGGATTTGGGTATGGAGTAGAATATGTAACGCCTACAGAGTTGGACAATGCCAATAGTGATACGGCAGGCGATTATTACGATTATGCTACGCACGGAAATCATGTAGCAGGAATATCGGGAGGAAGTGGAGCAGGATTGCCTTATCGAGGTGTGGCTTTTGAGTCTCAATATTTATTCAATTCAATTCAGTTGGATGCAGGGTCGGCAATAGATGCTTTTGTATGGATGAAAGGAATTGCAGATAGCGATTGGAAAAGATTGGTGGTGAATATGAGTTGGGGATTGTACTACATGGGAACTATGGACGGAACATCATTGGTGAGCCAAGCGATAGATAATTTGAGTGCGCAAGGAGTAACATTTGTAACTTCTGGAGGGAATAATGGAGATGCTGATTTTCATATAAAAAAGATATTTTCAGGCGATAGTATAAGAACGCAAATAGGATTTTATCCTTATTCTGCCCATCCCTTTATGTGGGGGCAATGTATTTCTATGTGGGGACAACCTGCAAATGCATTCAATTCTAGAGTAGAAGTATACAACAGTTCAAATGTATTGGTTGCGTCTTCTAGGTATTACAATACCAATACAGATGCTGGATACCACGATACTTATTTGGTGATAGGAACCGACACAGTTTTTTATAATTATTCTATAGATTCTGCTCACCCAAATAACAACCGACCTCACCAACGATTGAGAGTAAAAAACACCAATACAAGCCTTAGAGTTGTATTGCATTCCTATGCAACATCAGGTACAGTACATTATTGGAATGTGGTAGAGTTGAGTAATGGAGTAGGAAACTGGGGATTGGATTTTTACAATTACGGGACGGATGGAGTAGCAGGAGATAATTTATATGGATTGGGAGAACCAGCTTGCACAGAATCGGCAATTACAGTAGCAGCACATCAATCGGAGGCTGTTGCGGTTACAGGACAGGTTTTTCCTGGAAACATTGCAAATTTTTCTAGTAGAGGACCTACTTATGATGAAAGAATGAAACCAGATGTATCGGCACCAGGAATGAATGTAATTTCTTCAATAAATTCTTATACTACGGGAAGTTATACTTCGGTTGCGAATACCACATTTAATGGAAGAACCTATGACTTTGCAGCCTTTTCTGGAACATCAATGAGTGCGCCAGCCACAGCAGGAGTTGTTGCCCTATTATTAGAAGCAAGCCCAACTTTGGAACCAAGGCAAGTAAAAGAGATACTAATTGCAACTGCAAGAGAAGACTCTAGAACAGGAACATTACCAGCAGCAGGAAGCCCAGTTTGGGGACATGGAAAAGTAACTGCAACAGCAGCAATTCAGATGGCTTTGTTGACAGTTTCTTTGGATGAAAACGAACAAAGAGAAATAGGATTAAGCTTATTTCCCAACCCAAACAATGGAACATTCACCTTACAATTTGAAAAAGAACAACAAATAACTTCCCTTTTCATCACAGATATTAACGGTA
>CAXIAX010000142.1:0-4685 GCA_964021785.1 uncultured Flavobacteriales bacterium | reverse complement strand
ATTTATTTCCATTCTATTGACATTCACATTGCTTTGTCTAGCTAATGGGACGAAATAAGAAAAGTCTAAATTGATTTTTTTCTTGTTAATTTCCCAATTGTTAAGCCCCGTAGTTACGTAAACCCCATTATTATCATAACTAATTCCTCCCATTACAATATTGTAAACAAGCCTAACAGAAGCTCCAGTTTGCCATTTTTTTTCAAAAAGAACTGGATAATTATTGTTCTGGTATTTTAAATAGATACTTGGGATAAATTGATAAAATTCTTTTTCAATCTTATATTGACTAAAAAAATAATAATGTCTTTTTAGTCGTGTAATCTGATAAATAGGTTGAATTTTATTATTTGTAAACTGATTCATAGCTAGCCCAATTTGAAAACTTCTGTTATAAAACAAAAGGCTAGAATTCCCTTCAAATGCATTAGCAGAATATGCTTTAGTAGTTGAGCTTGGTTTTATTCCGAAAAGATATAACCCTCCAGAAACACCAAGTGAAAAATGCCATTCTTTAGAAATTCTTTGATGTCTAGTAAAGATAAATTGGATTCTATTTCTTGCGATATAATCTCCCTCGTGGTCATTATAAAAATAAACTCCATAAATGTTTTTTGAATTCACTTTTGGGCTTGATCTTTTACGGTAGTTTGGATTATAGAAAAAACTAAAATAAGAAGTAGAAACTCCTCTGAACCCTCCTACGTTTCTTTGTTGGTCAAAGTTTAGTTCATATCTAGAATCCAATCCTCCTCTTGATAAATTGAACAAGGGGTTGTTGTAAAACTGGCCAAAATGCTCAGGTGTTTCTTCTATTTCTTGCGAAAACAGTGAGGTTGAATAGAGAGTATAAACCACTAGAAACAGTAAAATAGCTTTTTTGGTCATAAATGAGTTCTTACAATTATTTTATACAATTCACTTTTAAAAAAGTAACCCTTTTTCTAAATTAAAAAACTATTGGGTTTATTTATAATAATTTACAAGAAATATAAAAATACTTAACTTTGCCTAAATCATAATCCTCTCATGAAATTAACACGTATATTTTTTCTTATTTTTTTGTTAGCTCTTGCAATCGGAGCTTTTGTTTTTTATCCAAAAATAGAAATGTACTTTGCTGGAATTAAAACGATAGGAGTGAAGTCTAAGACAGATTTTTATGTCCATACAGGTGCAAATTTTGATAGCGTGGTAGATTCTTTGGGTGCAAAGAAAATTATATCTAATCCAGAGAAATTTAAGTCATATGCAAGTTTTAGAAACCTAAAAGATGCAACTATAGAACCAGGAAAGTATGAGTTTTTACCAACTACAACTCTACACGAACTAGTTTCTTATTTGAGAAAAGGAAATGGGGAGAAAGAAGTGAAAATCACTTTGAATAACACGAGAACTTTGGCAGATATTGCCGAAAAAATTACAGAAAACATTGAAGTCTCAGAATTTGAGTTTTTGATGTTATTGAATAATCCAGCAACACAATCTAAATATGGATTTGACAAAGAAACGATAAGAACTCTCTTTATTCCAAATACGTATAATGTTTGGTGGGATATTTCTGAAGAGGAATTACTTGCTAGAATGGCAAAAGAATACAAGAGTTTTTGGAATTCGGAAAGGATTGCAAAAGCCAAACAAATAGGATTATCTCAATCTGAAGTTTCTACCTTGGCATCTATCGTTTATTCTGAAACCAAGAAAGCAGATGAAGCGCCAAAAGTTGCGGGAGTTTATGTGAATAGAATAAAAAGAGGAATGTTGTTACAAGCCGATCCTACTTTGGTTTTTGCCTTGGGAGATTTCTCAATAAAAAGAGTCTTGAATAAACACAAGCTTATAGAGTCTCCATACAATACTTATAAATATGCTGGATTGCCGCCAGGACCCATAATTACTCCTCCAATTTCGTATTTGGATGCCGTATTGAATTATGAAAAACACGATTATATTTTCTTTTGTGCTCGTCCAGATTTTTCTGGATACCATTCATTTGCCAAAACAAATGCGCAACACAATGTAAATGCAAGAAAATATTATGCTTTTTTGAATAAAGAAGGCATTCGTTAAGAGCTACAAGATAGCATAGAGCATCCTACTTTTTCTTTTGCCCAATCAGGTCTTTTTACAAAATACTTGTTTTCCATTTCTGGTTGTTCAGAATAAGGTTTTTTTAGTAAATTAAAGAGTTCATCTATCAATGAATAATCTCCTTCATTGGCTTTGTCTATAGCCAACTGAGACATCCAATTTCTAAGAACATATTTAGGGTTTGTAAGATTCATTCTGATTGTTTTTTCTTCTTCAGAAATTGTTTCTTGTTCTAATCTTTTAGCGTATTTATCTAGCCATTTACCCCAGTTTTCATGTTGTTTTTTAAATTCTGTTTCTGATAAATAACTGTCTTTTTCTATCAGTTTTAAATGGTTTTCTCTGTTTTTTGACTCAAATCTATTCAGATTTCTAAAAAATAGAGTAAAGTCCATTTCTGATTCAGACAGATTCATGATTAATTCATCAAGTAGTTTTTCATCTCCTTTATTGAATGTAAATAAGCCTATTTTTTCTAGCATCATAAATAAATGATCTAGTTGATATTGACTTTTGTAATAGTCTAGAATTTCTTGAAGTGGTTCCACTTCATCTATCAAAGGGTATAAAGCGTTTGCTAACTGAGTTAAATTCCATAGAGCAATGGAAGGTTGATTACCAAATCTATACCTTCTGTTTTGAGCATCAGTGGTATTTGGGGTCCAAGATTCGTCATAATCTTCTAACCATCCATAAGGTCCATAATCTATAGTTATTCCATGAATAGACATGTTATCGGTATTCATTACTCCGTGAACAAAACCTACTCTTTGCCAGTCTATTACCATTTTGCGTGTACTCTCAGTAACCTCTTTAAAAAAAGCTAAATATGTTTTTTTTGAAGGTTCTCCAAGGTGAGAAAAATGATGTTTTATGGTGTAATTTACAAGCTCGGTTAAGTTTTTTTTGTCACCACGAGAGGCAAATATTTCAAAATTACCAAATCGTATAAAACTTGGTGCAAAACGAGAAACTACTGCTCCTTTTTCATATTCCGGATTTCCGTTATACAATATATCTCGCATTACTTGGTCTCCAGTTATTGAAAGCGAAAGCGCACGAGTTGTCGGCACTCCCAAGTGGTACATTGCTTCACTGCATAAATACTCACGGATAGAAGAACGTAAAACGGCTAATCCATCTGCGGTTCTGGAGTATGGAGTATGACCTGCGCCTTTAAGTTGAGCGGCCCAAGTTTTGTTTTTTCCTTTTATCTCACCTAAATTTATCGCTCTTCCATCTCCCAGTTGTCCTGCCCATTGTCCAAATTGATGTCCTCCATAGCACATTGCATAAGGAATGGAACCAGGAATTGTTTTTTGTCCTGAAAAATAGTTCAAAAAATCCTTTGGTTGGATTTCATTAAGATTTAATTCCTCTTTCATTTCTGGTGATGAATGAATAAGTTGAGGGTTGGCAGTTGGAGTTGGCGAAACTTCCGAATAACAAGCCTCATGTACTTGACGAGAAATGTTCTTCTTATTGGGATCACCAGGGAGTTCTGTTACAAATTTATTTTCTATGGAGATTTTACTCATTATTTTGCTAGTTTTATCGATACAGAATTAATACAATATCTTAATCCACTCGGTTCTGGTCCGTCAGGGAAAACATGTCCAAGATGAGCATCACAAGTATTGCAAATTGCTTCTACTCTTATCATTCCAAATGATACATCTTTTATGTAACCTACTGCATTTGGTTTTATTGGATCTGTAAAACTAGGCCAGCCTGTTCCAGATTCAAACTTTATTGATGAATCAAATAAAGGAGTATTACAGCAAATACAATTGTATTTTCCTGCTTCATGTGAGGAGCAAAATTCGCCAGAATGTGCTCTTTCAGTTCCTTTCATTCTTGCAACTCTAAATTGCTCAGGAGTTAGTAAATCTTTCCATTCTTGTTCCGATTTTTCTACTCTTGTATCAGGTTCAAGATTTCCGTGATTTGCTATTTTTATTATTTCGTTCCAGTTCATGACGTTAGTTTATAAAGATGATTACTTGGACGAATGAAAGGTATTATTTTTACAATCTCAACTTTTCCAAGGATTAAATAAATTCTCTTGTTCGCCTCTACCTGGTTCTTCTTCGGTAAGTGGTTCGCATTCTTTAAGCGTGTCTTGACAATCTTTAGGTAATTGTTGGTACAATTTAGTTCCTTTTGTTTTCCAAGCTATCATTTCGTCCGATACTTCTTTTATTAGCCTTGCAGGATTTCCTGCCATCAAACTTCTTCTTGGAATATTGGATTTTGCTTTTACAAAACTCAAAGCTCCCACAATGCATTCTTCGCCAATTTCTACTTCGTCCATAATTACGGCATTCATCCCGATAAGGGAATTTTTACCAATAATTCCTCCGTGAATGATTGCTCCGTGACCAATGTGAGCTCCTTCGTGTAAAATTGTATCTTTTCCAGGAAACATATGAACGGTACAGTTTTCTTGTACATTACACCCATCTTTTATGATGATTTTTCCCCAGTCTCCTCTCAAGGCACAACCAGGACCAATGTACACGTTTTTGCCAATGATTACATTGCCAGTAACAGTTGCTTGTGGGTGCACAAACGAAGAAGGATGGACTACGGGT
>CAXIAX010000141.1:0-4705 GCA_964021785.1 uncultured Flavobacteriales bacterium | reverse complement strand
TGAATTAAGGGCTTTTTTAATATGTTATAAAGTGTGTCTTAGTTTCCTAATACATTTACTTTATCTCTATCATCTTTCAAGTTTGTTGCTTCAATCAAAGCTTGGTAAGCTCTATTCTGAACATTTGCTCTTAACTGTGCTTTAGCCGCTTCTTTTTGTTGTTCAAAGTTTTCTGGAAGTGGTGCTGCATTCACATTTTTCACGTTTATTACATATACACCTTGTGTTCCTTCAATAGGACTAGAAACAGTATTTAAAGCAATTCCCATTGCAGTACCAACTACAGCTGGCTCATTTGCTCCTGCTACAGTTGTATTGTTCATTGTTAAGTTTTCTGCTTTCAATACTTCAACAGTATTTGCCGAAGCAATTTCCTCCAAAGAACTTCCTTTCATTTTATTTTTCAAGAATTCTGCTTTCGCTTCATTAAGAACTGCAAATCTGATATCGTTCTTAAAACTTTCGTTTAAGTTTTCATAAGAAGGAATTCCAGAATTTACTCTGTTTTTTAAATGTGCAACTGCTACAGTTTTTTCAAATACTAAGTCATCTGATAAATCACCAACTTTAGTGAATTTACTAAATGCCCATTTTTTTACTTGAATAAAGTTAGATCCAAAATCAGCCATTTCTTTTTGAGTAACTGGAATTTGATCTGCTGGAGTAACAGATAATCCTAATCTAGTTGCAGCATTTCTAAAAGCAGTATCGCTTACGTTTGATTCTTCAAAACTAGTTACAAACTCAAGTGCTCTATCTCTTACTTCATTAATAGTAGCTTTAGATCTTCTAATTTCACTATCAACAGTAGCTACTTTCAATTGTTTAGAATTTCTTCTTCCCAATACTTCAATGATATGAATACCATAAGTAGTTTTTGCTTGTGCTATAGAGTTAACTGGTTTTTTAAATGCTACTTCAGTAAATTCTGGCACCATTGTTTTATCATCAAACCATGAGTACTTACCTCCGTTTGGTATAGATGCTCTATCTGTAGAGAATTTAGTTACCATTTCAGTAAATTTACTTTTATCGTTTTTCACTACGTTAGTAATACTATCTGCTAATCTTTTTTGTGCAATTGGATCAGAGTGAATATCGTTTCCTAAAAGGATGTGTCTTACCTCAGCTTCTTCTTTGTATGAGTTATCCAATACTTTAGAGATTTTGAAAAATTCTCCGTCTCTGTAAGGTCCTACTACTTCTCCTATTTGTGCTTTTTGAACTACAGAATCCATAGATGCTGGAAAACTAGCTACTGAGAAATCTAAGTTTTTAGAATCACTGTTTTGAATCACAAACGTAGAATCGTTATCTGCCGTTTTAAATAATTCAACTCTTGTTTTTAAATAATCACTTGCAATTTCTAAATCTTCTTCTGAAGCTACAATAGGAAATTTAACATACTGAAAAGATACTTTATCTTCTTGGTCGTATTTCTTTTCGTTTTTGTGCTTTTGGTAGTATGCTTTAAAATCTGCTTCTGATACAGAAACTTCATCATCAGAAACTGAAGAGTAAGGAGCATAAACATAATCAAAGTTTACTGTTGTGCTGTTTGCTTCAAAATCTTTCTTTGCTTCATAAGAAGTAGCATACATTCCTTTGTTCATCATTGCAAAATATTTTTCTTGCAATTTTGTTCTTTCTGCTTGGTCACCTACTACGCTTCCCAATACATATTGAAACCCTGGATCTTGAGAATAAATAGGAAGGTACTTTTTCATTGTATCTTCATTAAATTTTCTATCTGGACCAACAAACAAACCAAATTGCTCATAAATTGTTCCGTCTACTTTATTCCCTTGAATCAAATCGTTAAATTGTTCTTTTGTTACTTTAAGTCCCAATTTGTTGTATTCTCCTTCAAACATTTTTTGGTTCAAATACTGAGCCATGTAGTTATCTGTCAATTGTTGCTTCATTGAAGCTGGAGCTGGTTGCTTGTATAAAGCTTGGTATGCTCTGTTAGATTTTTCAAATTCTTTGTCTACCATTTCTTGGTATTCAAAACTATTGATTTCTTGTCCGTTTACTGTTGCTACTGGTGTTTGTTCTACAGAACCTCCTCTGCCAGTCAACATATCTCCAAGGATAAACGCTAACATTCCTATTACAATTACCACAACTAATAGCCAAGATCTTTTTCTTATTTCTCCAATTGCTGCCATTTCTGTTTTGTTTTTATTTAAAAATTAAGACGCGAATATACAATTACTTTATAAAAAAATAAGGTTAAAACGCCTAAAAAACAAGTGAAGTGCTTGATTTGATAGAACTAGAATAATGTTTAATGAAAAATATATTAAAAATTATTACATTGTTCTCTTCACTAAGGAGGGATTAAGGGAGGTGACAACAGCTGCAAATAATTACACTAACTAAATGTTAAACAAGTATTTAATAAGAGGTGACAAATCTTATTTTAGATGAAAATTTTCCTCTTTAGCGCTCCTCAAGGAGGGGGATAAAAAAAGTGTGATTTATCCTTTGCAGTGTAATTTTAGAAAGTCTTACAAATAAAAATTCCCTGCTTAAAATAAATTCAAGCAGAGAATTAGAAACTTCTTTTTATAATAAAAAAACTGGTTTAACTCACTCCATCTCCTGCATCAATATAATCTTCTGATGGGTTTACAAAAGATAGTTTCCCTTCTTTGTTTTCTGCCATCAAAATCATCCCTTGAGATTCAATTTTCTTGATTGTTCTTGGTGCTAAATTTACCAATACACTCACTTGTTTTCCAATTACTTCTTCGGGCGAATAGCTTTCTGCAATTCCAGAAACTATCGTTCTCACTTCGCTTCCAATATCCACTTTTAAATGCAGCAATTTTTTAGTTTTCTTTACTTTTTCAGCTTCCAAAATCACACCCGTACGGATGTCTAATTTTGTAAAATCTTCGAAAGTAACTTCGTCTTTTATTGGTTCGGCTGGTGTATTATCCAGTTTACTTTTTTCCAATTTTGCCAATTGAGATGTAACCAATTCGTCTTCTATTTTATTGAATAACAATTCGGCCTTATTTATTTTGGCATCTTCTTGAAACAAAGAAAAACTTCCCAAATCACTCCAATCTAATTCTTTTTCAAGACCTAACATTTCTTGTAGTTGCTTGGCTTTTTTAGGCATAAACGGAGCAAAAGCTATAGATAGGTTTGCAGAAATTTGCAAAGCAATTTTCATAATCGTTTTTACTCTTTCTGGGTCTGTTTTTATCAGTTTCCAAGGTTCGGCATCTGCCAAGTATTTATTCCCTGCACGCGCAATATTCATTGCTTCGGCCATGGCTTCTCTAAATCTGTATTGCTCTACGCTTTTTCCAATTTTTGCCGAAATAGATTTTACGTCATCCATCACTATCTTGTCTTCCTCGGTCAATTCATTTGCAGTTGGCACTGCACCTTCGTAATATTTGTTGGTAAGCACCACTACTCTATTTACAAAGTTTCCGAATATCGCCACCAACTCGTTATTTATTCTGTCTTGAAAATCTTTCCAAGTAAATTCCGAATCTTTATTCTCTGGCATAATAGAAGTAAGCACATACCTCAACTCATCTACTTTATCAGGAAATTCTTCTAGGTATTCGTGTAACCACACTGCCCAGTTTCTTGAGGTAGATAATTTATCTCCCTCTAAGTTCAAAAACTCATTGGCTGGCACATTATCTGGCAATACATAATCTCCGTGTTGTTTCAATAAAATTGGGAATATAATTGCGTGAAACACAATATTATCTTTCCCTATAAAATGAACTAGTTTTGTATTGGCTGTTCCATCTTCTTTATCTACTTTCCAGTAGTCTTCCCAGTTCTTGTTGTTATCTTCTGCCCATTTTTTGGTAGCAGAAATATATCCAATTGGCGCATCTAGCCATACGTACAATACTTTTCCCTCTGCGTTTTCTAGTGGTACTTTCACTCCCCAGTTCAAGTCACGAGTCATGGCTCTAGGTTTTAGTCCTGAGTTTATCCAGCTCATTACTTGTCCCGTTACTTGGTTCTTCCACTCTTTTGGGTTGTGTAATTTTTTTCCGTTTATCGTTCCTTCCGTTATCCAAGAAGTCAACCATTCTTCGTGTCTTTCCATTGGCAAAAACCAGTGCGAAGTTTCTTTTAAGATTGGTTTGTTTCCACTAATGGTAGATTTAGGATTTATTAAATCTAGAGGACTTAAATCCGAACCACATTTCTCACATTGATCTCCGTATGCATTTGGGTTTTGACATTTAGGACATTCTCCAGTAATATATCTGTCGGCCAAAAACTGATTGTTTTCTTCGTCATAATATTGCTCATTAGTCTGCTTTGTAAACGTATCTTTTTCGTTCAACTCCAAGAAAAACTCTTGCGCCATCTTGTGATGATCGGGAGCCGAAGTTCTGTGGTAGATAGAAAAATCTATCCCAAAATCTACAAAAGCTTTTTTGTTTAGCTCGTGGTATTTATCTACAATTTCTTGCGGAGTTACTCCGTCTTTTTTTGCTCTTAGCGTAATTGCTGCACCATGTTCATCCGATCCACAAACGAATACTACGTCTTTGTGGTTCAGTTTAAGATACCTCACATAAATATCGGAAGGTAAATAGGCTCCAGCCAAATGTCCTAAATGAAGAGGGCCATTGGCATAAGGCAAGGCTGCGGTTACGGTATATCGTTTTGGGTTTTCCAATTGTTGTCTTGTTTTTTGTAAAGATAATAC
>CAXIAX010000140.1:0-4750 GCA_964021785.1 uncultured Flavobacteriales bacterium | reverse complement strand
TTTAACCATTTTTAACAGATAAAACAATAGGTAATTAATTAATAGTTAGTTTCTTTAATGAAACAACCAATTATGAAAACTACACTCCTATTCTCAATTACTTCATTAATTTTATTTTCTTGTTCTAAACCCTTAGAACCAAAAAAAGAAGTTCCGATAATTGCAGATAAATCCCTTATCATTGGTGATCCAGTTGACAATATTCTTGAAGGACATCTTGTTTTTCCTATTGGTTCTAGTTATCGTCCAGAAATTTACAATCCCATTGAAGATAATTATAGAAGTTTGAAATTTAACTATAATGCTACTTCAATGTACAAGTCAGAAATTACAACCTATGATGTTTCTTATGACAACCATGCTACACACGAATATGTGAATGACGAAACTTCTACTTTTGACATTTCCAACATCTTATTTTACAATCAAAAAACAAAAGAATCCTATACTTTGACAAACGATACGGTTCATATATTATCCTTTGCAATTCATAAAGAATATGAAAATCCTCAAATCCTATATAGAGTTGTGAAATCAGATTATAATCAAGACAGTACCTTTAACTCCAAAGATGGTGTAATGCTTTATTCATCAAGTTTAGATGGAAAAAACTTCGTCCAATTAACTCCCTCATATCAACAATATTTGAAGTACTTTTACTACGAAGAGTCGCAAACTATCTTAGTAAAAACAATGATAGATGCTGATTCTACCAATAGTTTTGATGCTTTTGATGAAACAAATTTTGTATTAGTAGATTTGAAAGAACCAAAATTAGGAACAGAATTATTTACCGATTCTACAAAGAATATTTTGAAGAACCAATTGAACATAAAATGAAAACCCTAATCATAACTGGAGCCAGTAAAGGAATTGGAAATGCAATTGCCAAAGAATTTCATAAGAATGGGTATCATGTATTTTCGCTATCTAGAACCAAAGGAAACGACTTGGATGGAATAGAACAAGTAACTTGTGATTTGAGTGATTTAGAGAGCTTAGAATCCGTTTTTAAATCGGTATTAGAAAAAGTAAAAGCCTCCTCTCCTACTTCCATTACACTGTTGAACAATGCTGGAAGTTTAGGTTTAATTAATCAATTAGAAAATATTGATTATCAAAATATTATTCAATCTGTAACCATAAATTATACAGCTCCACTCTTACTCAATTCTTTGTTTATAAAAGAAACAGAAACTTGGGGAATTGAGCGAAAAATAAGAACTATTTCTTCTGGTGCAGCAAATAGCGATATTGATGGCTGGAGTGTATATTGCAGCACCAAAGCCGCTATTGATAGAATGACAAGTGTGATTGGTGTAGAACAAGAAAACAAACCCAATCCTGTGCATACTATTGCTATTTACCCAGGAGTTGTAGATACTGGAATGCAAGCAGAAATAAGAAATTCATCTCAAGAGGAATTTAGTAACGTAGCAAAGTTTAAAGCATTAAAGGATAACAATGAGCTTGCTTCGCCAAAAGAAGTCGCTCTCACCCTATTTAAAATAGAAAACGACACTAGTATTGCAAACGGAAGTATTGTAGATGTGAGAAATTATTGATGCTCTAAAATCATTTTTTTTCATTTAGAATTGTAAATTTGCCAAATGAAAAAAGATTTTAATTTTTTTATACTTTTCAACTTATCCATTATTGCTTATTATTTTTTTGTGTTTTCACAATTAAATATTGGTCTTAATCACGAAATTTTGTTTTCTACACCAGATTCTCAATCCTACTTACATGTAGCGAAATGGATGGAAGGAGTACCAACCTCTTGGACAGAAGATCGCCCAATTTTCTATCCATTAATTATTTTTCTTTGTTCCAAAATCTCATTAGTTTATTGCCTTTGGTTTTTTCAATTTTTATGTTGGTTGTTCTCTGTTAATTTCATTTTTTACTCCATAAAAGAATTAACTAATAATCGTTACTTCACAATTATTGGCACTCTTGTTTTTCTCTCCAACCTATCGCTAATCGCACTTACTATGCATGCTTTAACCGAAATTGTTACAACTTTTTTATTGGCATGGATGATGTATTTCACAATAGTACAGATGAAAAACAGAAAAGAATTGTTTTTTATTCACGGAATCATTCTATTCCTATCTGTTTTAACCGTTATAAAGCCGGTTTTTTACATTCCTTTGTTAGGAGTGCTATTTGTGGTAATTCCTTTGTTCTATTTAAAAAAATACCTTAAATCTCCAATTAAGATAATCTTTTTAATCCTTATCTTCTCCCCTGTTTTTGTGCAATTTACTATTATGAAAACAAATCATAATTCCATCACCATTTCTAAAATAAGTACCAAAACATTAGATCGATATTTTATAGCTCAAGGAATTCAAAAAATAAAAGGAATTGACCGTCCATCTTCCATTATTGAAGCCGAGAGTTTAACTTCACCAGAAATAATAGAATTAATTAATAATAACAAAAGCTTATATTTCTATTCATTTTTATCAAATCTAAAAGAGAATTTAAAAGCAAAACCAACTTATCTTGAATATCCAACTGAATTCAGGCACGCAAGATTCTCAAAGTTTATGACCAATATTAATTCAGTTTATTACTATTTACATATTAGCATGATATTCCTATCTATCATCTTGCTATATACCATTTTAAAACAAAAAACATATAAGGAATTAGTTCTATTTCTAATTATGTTTGGACTATTGTTTTACTATATTTTTGCCACAGGAATTTCTTTCTCACAAGGCGATAGATTAGTAATTCCTTCAATCTCCGTTTGGATTTGTTTTTACTCTTTTGTTTTATATAAATTGTATTCCTATTTATTTTCTAAAAAGGAAACAGTACAATTACACCAAACTCAACAAATATCCTAAAATAGATCCTCCTAGTACAATCCACATTGCATTCAATTTTTTAGGTCCAAAAATAAAAAAGAAACCAAATATAGCTATTACTGCAGTTTGCCAAGAAACAATTGTTTCTATTCCCATGGTAAATAAAACAGATACCATTACTGCTACTGCGGCTACATTTACGGAATCTAAAAAGTAACTCAAAAACTTAGATTTACGCATTGCAGGTACCAAAGGATTAAGAATAAGCACGAATAAGAACGAAGGAAGAAATATCCCTAAAGTTGCTCCTAGAGCTCCCCAGAATCCTGCCAATTGATATCCTATAAATGTGGCTGTGGATAAAACTGGACCAGGTGTAAATTGTCCCACGGCTATCGCATCTAGTAATTCGGCCATAGTCATATAGCCAGCTCCTACCAACTCATCTTCTAAATAAGCAAATAACACATATCCACTTCCGTACAACACGGCTCCAACTTTTAGAAAAATCCAAAAAACCTTGGTGGCAGTAATTGAAGAATTAACAACTACAGCTGTTGTTAAATTAACTGATAATAAAGGAATTACCGCTCTCAAATCTCCTTTTCCTTTCGTTTTTTCTCTTGAATAAAAGAATAAAGCTCCCAACACACCTGCAGATAATAAAACTACAATTTCACTGTAACCTAATAATCCCGAAGCAATGATTACTAATCCCCCTAAGACTCCAAGTTCCCAAGTTTTTAATGCTTTTTTTCCTAGTTTAAATACAGCTCCAGCAATCAAGGCTAATACTGCTGGTTTTATTCCTTCTACAAATGGTTTTATTGATGGTAATTCTCCAAATTCCACATACAAATAAGCTAGAATTAAGGTAATTACTACTGCAGGAAATATAAAGCAAAATCCGGCAACAAAAAGGCCTAATGTTCCACCTCTATGATGTCCACAGTGCATGGTCATTTCTGTAGAATTGGGTCCTGGAATAAGATTAGTAGCACCCATCAAATCAAGAAAATGTTGTCTATCCATCCATTTTCTTTTGGTTACAATCTCTTCTTCCATCATTGCTACGTGAGCAGCAGGTCCCCCAAAAGCAATAAGCCCAAGCTTAAAAAAAACTTGGGCTATCTCTAAAATGTTTTTGTTTGATTTCATAATGATTCAAAAGTAAACCATTACTCGTTAAATTTAAAGTGTTAAAGAAAATTTAATAATTTATTAATATTACTTTTTCTGTGTTGCAAAAATCTTTGCTGCATCAGCCAAAAATTGTGCAGACTCCTGACCAGCTTGAGCTCTTGGGTAACTTAAACTTCCCCAAGCATTTATATTCACTTGCTGAGTTTCTGGATTCTTTGTTGTGTTAAAAATCCAAACTGTAGGATATCCTCTTACTTTGAATACCTGAGCCAATTGTTGGTTTTGTTGTTTGATATTTGCAGGCAATTGTTTTCTTCTTGGAAAATCTAATTCCAATAAAATAACACTTTCATTAGCCCATTTTTTGAAATCATCTTTAGAAAAAACATTTGCTTTTAATCTTGTACACCATCCACACCAATCACTTCCTGTAAAAAATCCAAAAATTGGTTTTCCTGTTTTTTTCGATTCAGCATCTGCTTTTTGAAAATCTGTAAACCAAGATAATTCGGCTACGCTTTCAGTTATTACTTCTTTGTTTTCTGTTGTGAAACTTGTTGTCAATCCAAATGTTAGGATAGAAATAAGTGCAATGTTTATTAATTTCATAGTTGTATTATATTGTGATGTTTCAAATATACGAAAAAATGATTTTTAATTCTCGTATCTATAAGAACTTGTTTACTCTCTAAACCTTACAAATTATATGCCAGAAATTGGTTTGTTGATTTGTTCTCGATTGATTCAATTTGTATACCGACAATTTGAATCAATCGAACTCACAA
>CAXIAX010000139.1:0-4754 GCA_964021785.1 uncultured Flavobacteriales bacterium | reverse complement strand
TCAAAAACCTCCATTATCCTATTGAAATTCTTCTCGTTAGAATAATTCTCCAATAGAATTTCTTGTCTCTTTTCAATGATACTTGGTGTAACCTCCTCTTCCATTAAGTTTTTAATCTTAATGATTTGTTTGTCTATGGAATCTTCCACAATGCAACATTCTTTTAGTGTTGTTCCTTCTACCATTTTGGAGTTCACCAAGCAATGTCTCCCATTGTAAAGCACATTAAGTAGCTTTAGTTTTAATCCTGTGGCTTGGTTGGTGTACAAGAAATTGATTTGTGCATTGGCTATTAACTCATTCATTTTATCCTCTTCAGGATTTGCAATAAGCGTAATTCTATCGTGTCTTTCTATTTCATTTATCAAATGTTCTGGAGGGTTTAATCCTGCTACAATAAAGGGAACATCCAACACTGAGAATATATTTTTTATTAAATAAAATACAGCCTCATAATTCTCTGAAACCGATAAATTACCGTGATATAAAACATAATCACCTTTTCCTTCTTTTACTTTCACCTCAAATCCCGAATGAAAACTAGGCACAAAATGATTATTTGATTTTGGATATTTCATTTCAAAATAATGAAAATCCGTTTGAGAAACCATAAAACTATGTTGCGCTTTTTCTATGATTGGCTCATATTTCTTAAGTTTTCTTGCTTCCCATTTCAAGAATATTTTTTTAGTAAAGCTCTTCTCCGATTTTGCCAAATGGCTGTAATACCTATGTTCAATATTACTTTCTCTATACAGTTTTATTCTCTCACTTAATTGAGGTTCATTTAATAAATAACACGTGTGTAATCCTTCAAATAAAATTGGAAAATCATTTGCCAATAAATTAGTTTTCAGCTCTTCGGACACTCTTGTTTTAACAATATAAGGAACCGAAGAAAGCAGGTTAGTCCAGTGGTTTTTTCTTTTGTAATACGAAACAGACTCGCAATACTTGTTCAATTCTGGCTGTTCGCTACGGCCATATTCAAAACAATGCAAATGAACTTTCACTCCCATTTTATGAAATGTCTTAATCTTATAAAACACATCAATCACTCCTCCATAATTGGCAGGAAATGGCACGTCAAAAGAGACAATATTTATGGATTCTATCATTTAAGTAATTTGCTATATATTTCTTTTAAAACAACCTCTTCATGCTCCCAGTTTAGATCTTCTGATGCTCTTTGCGTATTGTTTTTCTTTTCTTGGTATTCCTCTTCGTTTTCAAAGATTCTCAATACCGTTTCTGCAATTTTTTTTGGGTTGTGAGAATTTGTAATCCAACCCACTTTGTAGGTCTCTACAATTCTTCTTATCTCTACCAAATTACTCGTCAAAACTGGAGTTTCGTAATTGATATAATCAAATAATTTATTGGGTAATGAATACTGATAGTTAAGGTTTGTATTCTTATCCAAAGATAATCCTAAGTCGGCATTGTAGGTATAATTAATCAATTCTTGGTAAGGAACTTTCCCTACAATTTTCACTTTGTTTTCTAGGTTTTCTTTCTCTATTATTTCTTTCAGAATCTCAAAAACGTCACCACCTCCTACAATTACAAACAAATAATTTTCTGGAAGAAATTTCATGGCTTCTACCATTTCTTCTGCTCCTCGGTCTACATTTATTCCTGCTCCTTGCAGCAACAATATTTTTTTATCTATCGGCAACCCAAGCTCTTCTCTAGACTTAAATTCTGTCTGTAAATTCTGTTTAGGAATATTCCTTACCACCTTTACTTCTACTTTATATTTATCCTTATAAACCTTTGCAATAGAATCACAAACGGTATAAACGTTTTTTAGTTTTGGAAATATTTTTCTTTCAATTCTTAGCCACATATTTTTTGCAAAAGAACCTTCTTTTAACTCTGGAACTTCGGTAAAATACTCGTGAGAATCGTATACCAATTCACTTGGATTAAGTTTACTTACCCAATAATTTGCCAAAAGCGTATCCAAATCATTTGCCAATAACGCAGAGTGTTTTTTGAATAATAGATAAAAAAACAGCCTAAAATTAAGCTCTGCATAAAACAATGCGCCTTTTTTAAAAACCAATTTCAATCGCTTGGTATTGTATTTTCTTGGCGCCAAAGGCAAGCTATTTGGTAATTCTCTACCCACAAGAGTTACTGCAAACCCCAAAGAGAGCAAAGTATTACATACTTTATCTACCCTTTGATCTGAAAACAAATCATTGGAAACTGATACATAAATATGATTCTTTGGCTTATTCATTCTTAATTTTTCTTCACTTTTACAACTCTATCTTTTGGCACAAAACTCAATAGTATAAATGCCAAAACAAAGAAAACAGCTATACTAATTATAGAGTTTCTCATGCTTCCTGTTACTTGTTCTAAGAAACCAAACATAAACATTCCTACCACGATTGCCACTTTCTCGGTTACGTCATAAAAACTAAAATAGGACGAAGTATCTTCTGTAGGTGGCAAAAACTTGGAATAAGTAGAACGCGAAAGCGCTTGTACAGATCCCATAACCATTCCTACCAAGGCAGCAGTTACATAAAATTGAGTGGGAGTAGTTACAAAATAAGCCCAAATCACGATACAAACCCATGCAAATACTATGATTTGCAATGACTTTACATTTCCTATTAGTTTAGAAACTTTTGCCATTCCCATTGCTCCAGGAATTGCAATTAATTGAATTAATAAAATACTTAGTATTAAACCTGAACTCTTTTGATCTGCATATTGTCCCGTAAATATTTCTTTGGATGCGAAATATACTGCCACCAACATTACAGTTTGCACTCCTGTACTAATCATAAAAAAAGCAGGTAAAAATCGCTTTAAATTTACATCTTGCATAAACTGTTTGTAAACCGATCTTATTTCCTTAAATCCATTACCCAATATATGTTTGGATACTTTAAATTTCTCTTTGCTTTCTTTTATTCTTGCAAAGAAAACGTGACTAAATCCAAACCACCAAACTCCTGTTAATAGAAATCCAATTCGAGAAGCTTCTCCTTTTGTAATTCCTATTGCCTCATTATTCATTACCAATAACAAGCAAATAACTAGCAATAATACACTTCCTATATATCCCATAGAAAATCCTCCTGCACTAATTTTATCGTGGTCTTTTTTCTCTGCAATTTCTGGTAAATAGGCATTATAAAACACCAAACTTCCCCAAAAACCAATTAAAGCCCCAATGAAAAACAAAAAGCTAATTTCTATGGATTCCAGGCTAAAAAAGTATAATCCCATGCAAGAAATAGAACCTAAATAGGCGAAAATTCGCATGAATAATTTTTTACGTCCTACGTAATCTGCTATTCCCGAAAGGATAGGCGACATAAAAGCTACCAACAAAAATCCAAATGCACTTACGTAGGTAATTAAAGCGGTATTAATCCACTCGCCACCAAAAGCAGTTACCAAATATTGTGTATTTCCGTTTATTACAGTTTCGCGAACAAAATCACTCTCAGTATTAGAAGTAATTCCTTCGTAAAAAATAGGAAAGATTGCCGAACTGATTACCAAATTATATACTGAGTTTGCCCAGTCATACATCATCCAGCTTCTTATTGTTTTTTTATTCCCTTTTTCTATAGCCATGGCTAAATATAGGGTTATTTTTTATTTTTCAATAAAAGTAATTACCAACTTTCTACTGTTTAATATTTTATTAAAAAATCATTTCTAGAAAAGGATAAATAAATACTATTCGTCTAAGAGTAAAACTCAATTAAATAAGCATGAAATTAATTCCAATCACATTGCTTTTAGCAATTTTAGCAACTAGTTGTGGCTTTAATAAAACTACACAATCCAAAACCAATAATAAATTGACTAATACCAATTTATTAGATCAAAATTTTGAAGCCGACTACTCAATCATTAATACTGATTTTGGGACAGAAACAAACGTAATAATTAAAGGAGGAAAAAGGGTTATGACTACTAATAGTTTACCCAATCACTCTACAGGGACATTTCCCAACAAAGGAAATCCAAACTCTATCTCTGCACAAAACAAAGAATATTCTTTCCCAATAAACCCTACTTTATCAGGAGAATCTAAATGGGCAAGACAACCAGGAGTTGCACTTAATGGTGTGAAATTTGAGCCAGAAACTGCCGAAAGATTTGTTTGTGAAACGGGAGAAGAATACCGAATTGAGGCTTTTCAAGATTTAGTGGATTTAGGATTAGATAAAAATTTAGCTCATGTTCAACCTACAGGCGAATATCACTATCATGGCGTTCCAAAAGGATTAGTTCAATCATTGGATAATGGAAGTGATATTGTTCTTGTAGGATATGCTATGGATGGATTTCCTATTTATTATTCTAAATCGGGGAAATACAAACCTAGTTACGTATTAAATACCGAGCTAAGAACTGGTGATGTATGTTCTTACAAAAACCCTCATACTAGTATGGATAAAGAATTGAACAACACGAATCCTGACGGTACTTTTGTTTCTGATTGGAAATTTCAGTCGAACCAAGGAGATTTAGATGAATGTAATGGAATAGAAATGGATGGGAAATATTGCTATTTTGTAACGGATAACTATCCTTATGTTGGAAGATGTTTGAAAGGAGAATTTAAAGAAAGTAGACCTTCTGGACCACCTCCAGGATCACATTCTCATGGTAAAGGAGGAAGACCTCACACTCATTAATTAATGACGATTTATATTAAATAATTACACTAATACTTATCCCCTTGAGGGGATTATAGGGGTGACTTTTCATTG
>CAXIAX010000138.1:0-5035 GCA_964021785.1 uncultured Flavobacteriales bacterium | reverse complement strand
ATTTATACTTGTGTGACTATAAAATTGCATCAAGGTATTTATGGTTTTTGAGTAAAGTAGGTGAATTGGATGCTAAGAAATTACTAGAATTTTTACCCACTTTATTAGAATTAAGAAAGAAAAAAACGCATAAAAATACAGAAGGTACTTTTGCTAATTTTTGGCTTCTTGTAGGAATTCCAGTAGAAAATGAATCAGAAGCTATAGGATTACTTTTTGAGTGGTTAAATTCATCCAAAGTGAATGTAACTGGTAAATCGAGATCTATGCAGGTTTTAAATATCTTAAGTTATAAATACCCTGAAATAAAAAATGAGTTAAAACTTTGTTTGGAGTTTCAAAAGGACAAATATTCTAGTAATTATCAGGAGAAAGTGAGAAAAATGTTGGCACAACTTTAATTCTACCCCCTAGTAAACATAAACTCATTATTAGAAGACAATTCATTATTGAAAACATAGTTTTCATAATCAAAACCTCTAAGACCTTCTGTATCTGTAATCTTATTTTTAATAATATACCTACTCATCAATCCTCTGGCAGATTTGGCGTAAGTCATGATCGTTTTGTATTGTCCGTTTTTAAAATCCTTGAAACCAATTGTCAATAAATCACCATTTAGTTTCTTGGTATCAATAGATTTAAAATATTCGTTACTGGCTAAGTTTACCAATACTGAACCGTTTAGTTCTTCATTAAGCTTAGCTGTACTTGTTTCTTTCCATACTTCATATAGATTCTTTTCCTTTGCAGAAATAGCAATTCTAGTACTCATTTCTAATCTATACGGCTGAATTAAATCTAAAGGCCTAAGCACGCCATACAACCCAGATAAAATTCTTAAATTCTCTTGAGCAAATATAAAATCTGCTTTATCAAAAGTTAATGCATCCATTGCTTTGTAAGCAGGACCATCAAAAGCTAAAACAGCTTGTTTTGCATTTTCTTCGGTAAATTCTGTAGAAAAACTTTGAAACCTCTCGAAATTTAAATCACTAATATTTGCGCTAACTTTCATTAACTCTCCTATTTGCTTTGCCGACAACTTTTTTAATTTTTTCATTATCTTCTCAGTTTTATCTGGAAAAGAAATTGAAGAATAATCCGTTACAACACTTTGTTTGTCAAAGTTTAAAGATTTTGCAGGCGATAATATAAATTTCATGTAGCTAGATTTGAATCAAAAATACAAAATTTATTAATGAGGCGAAAGTTTATATTACTCCGGTTGGTTGTAATCCTTATCACTTTTAGATGGATCGTTTTTTATTTCAGAATCTGTCTCGAATAACCAATTTCCTTTATTGGTTAAAATAAAACGATCGTTACTCAAATCTGGATAATAATATTGATAGAATCCTTCCATTTGTGGAGTAGATGGTGACAAATGAGAAAACACAATTTGACTTTCTTTCTTCGTCTCATAATGCTTCAAACTTACATAAGCACTATTTGAGTATTCAAGAATAAATCTTTTCTTGTTATTTTTTTCCTCTGGAAATTCAAAAATATCTAATCCAAATTTTGCTGATTTTCTACTCAAAGACATAGTTTCTATTACTTTTTGTGTAGTAATTGCGTCTTTTCCATTCCAACCAAGCAAAGTATATTTCCCTTTTTTCATTGGGATGATTTTATAATACAAGGCCCCGTACCAATTTCTTTGGTTTAATGTTTTGAACTCAGGATTTTCGATAAATCGGTAATTGTCTCTTAACTCTATAATCTGTCCTTTCTTTTTAAGAATAAAACAATGGAATGTATTTACTCCACTTTCCATTTCAATATTCCAATTGAATAATCTAAACTCTCCGTCTGGCGAAGTAATTGTAGACATTGAAGATTTTAACGAATCAAAATTATAAGTAAAAGCATCATCTAATTTCAATGTTTCTTTCAGCTCCAACTTAAACGCTTTGTTTATTGAAATGTAATCTTGATTAGAATTTCCTCTTTTCCTTAATTCTTTGAATAGTTTATCCAGTTTAATTTCACTTTTGTAAATCAAACTAGTGGTATCTACATTCATTGAAAATGAATAGAAACCAATTAATAAACTAATAGATAGGGATAAAAAATATTTCATAATGAGATTATAACGTATAAATTGTAGTTATTGATATATGAGATACAAAAAGAATACCAATTAATTTAACACACCCACATTATGCATCATCACGGATGGATACATGTCTTCGTATGTTTTAATTACGTTACTTGCAATCCTATGATTTATATGGGCTCTAGTTAATTTTTCTTTTTCGGTAATTCCTGCCGCCAATAAAATTTCTGTAAAACTATCTACGGTTTTTTTATGATAACTAGCCACACGAGCTCTTTTATCGGCAACATCCAACCCTTTTATTAGTTTTTTATCTTGAGTTGCAATTCCCACAGGACACGTATTAGTGTTGCACAACAAAGCTTGTATACATCCCAGTGACATCATCATTGCTCTTGCACTTTGACAAAAATCTGCACCCATTGCTAAGGCTCTCACAATATGAAATCCTGAAACAACTTTCCCTGAGGCCGAAATTTTTAACTTATCTCTTAATCCGTATCTTACCAAGGTGTCATTTACAAAAGCTAACCCATCTAAAAAAGGTGTTCCAACTGAATCTGAAAATTCTACTGGTGCAGCTCCTGTTCCTCCTTCACCTCCATCTACTGCAATATAATCTGGAGTAATTCCTGTAGAAACCATGGCTTCACATAATTCTTCGAATTCTCTTTTTACTCCTACACAAAATTTAAATCCAACTGGTTTTCCTCCTGATAAATCTCTTACTTGTTTAATGAAAGACATAAATTCCATAGGATTGCTAAACGCAGAATGTGCAGGTGGAGAATTAACATCTGTATGCGCCTCTACTCCTCTTATTGCTGCAATCTCTGGTGTATTTTTCTTTGCTGGCAAAATTCCTCCATGTCCAGGTTTTGCTCCTTGAGACAATTTAATTTCAATCATCTTTACTGATTCTGCACTAGCTGTTACCTTAAATTTTTCTGGAGAAAAAGTTCCATCCTCTGCTCTACATCCAAAATAACCTGTACCTACTTGCCAAATTAAATCTCCTCCATTTTTCAAATGATAAGGACTCACACCTCCTTCTCCTGTGTTATGTGCAAAATTTTCTAGTTTTGCACCTCCATTCAATGCTTCTACAGCACTGTGACTTAAGGATCCAAAACTCATTGCCGATATATTTAACACACTTGCTGAATAAGGTTTTAGACAATCCTTTCCTCCTATCATAACTCTTGTATCTACTTTATAATCGTGGTGAGATTTTGCATAAAGCGAATGATTTATCCATTCGTACCCAGCTTGGTATGTATTTTCTTGAGTTCCAAAAGGAGTTGTATCCGTAATGTTTTTTGCTCTTCTATACACAAGAGATCTATCTATTCTGTCAAATGGTCTTCCTTCTGTATCCGTTTCTACAAAATATTGCATTATTTCTGGACGAATTCCCTCCAGCATATACCTGAAATTTCCGATTACAGGAAAGTTTCTACGAATTGCATGTTTCGTTTGAAACATATCATAAAAACCAAGAACCATCAAGGGGCCTGCTATAATAAACAACCACCAAATTGGCGTTACTTTTAATGAAACAATTATGATTGTAGCTGTGATTGCTATTGCTAAAAAAACAAAAATTCTTCTTACCATTTTTATATTTAATTAAATTTATCTTATTTGAATAGGGAGCTTTGAATTACAATTCTTCTCCACAAAATTTACAATAAATTGCATCATCTGCATGTCCTTCTTTAGAACAGCTTTGACAAGATTTAGTATTATTAAAATTATTTCTTTTTATTACTCCAGCAGTTACCATTCCTGTGGGTACGGCAATTATTCCATAACCCAAAATCATGATGATAGAGGCAACAAATTGCCCCAAAGGTGTAACAGGCGAAATATCTCCAAAACCTACTGTTGTAAGTGTTACAATTGCCCAATAAATACTTCTAGGAATTGAAGTAAATCCATTTGCTCTTCCTTCTAGTACATACATTAACGAACCTAAAATCATTGCCATACAAAGAACAGCTACTAAAAATACTATTATTTTTTCTCTACTGTCTTTCATTGCTTGTCCCAGCAATTTGGCTTCGGTTGTAAATCTACCAAGTTTAAATATCTTGAATAAACGCAAGAACCTAAGAACCCTAAACACCTGTAAGAAGTGAACTCCTCCTGGTATTACTAAGGTTAAATAAGTAGGGATTGTGGAGACAAAATCGATAATTCCATAAAAACTAAAGATATATTTCCACGGTTTTCGTACAGCAACTATTCTTAGAATATATTCTATTGAAAAAACAATTGTAAAAAACCATTCCGTGACAAAAAGAAGAGTTGTGTATTTATCATGGATCTCTACAACACTATCAAGCATGACTACAATCAAACTCAATAGAATAAATACAAGTAACAAAACATCAAAAGCTTTTCCTGCTTTCGTATCTGCTTCAAATATTATTTCGTGTATTTTTTCTCTCCATGGTTTCATTGACACAAATATACGAGATTAAACCATAATTGTAATAGCTGGTATCAGTTTAACTAATATTTAATCCGATTAATAATTAGTTGAGGGTTGTATTGTTAAAATTAGTAACTTGAAGTATGAAATTCACATCCTTT
Source organism: uncultured Flavobacteriales bacterium (assembly GCA_964021785.1). GTDB lineage: Bacteria > Bacteroidota > Bacteroidia > Flavobacteriales_D > CAJJDF01 > CAJJDF01. The sequence continues at coordinate 375 of CAXIAX010000138.1, read as the reverse complement.
ATTTTTGTTTTATGTTTAATTTCTTGTACTTCCAGTGAAATTACACCAGAGCCCTTAACTTTTGTAGAAAGCGCTTTAGAAAAACATCATATTAACATAAATCTACCCGAATTTGAGCACGGATTTCCTTTCGTGGCTTATGATTCTATTACTTACGTGAATATTTATGTGATAAATGATTCTGTGGTTCAGGTGAATGATAGTTTGTTTGAGTTGGAGGATTGGATTGAGGATAAGACTACGAAATACCCCGATTTTTCAAACTATAAAAAAGATGCTGATTCTTTGGGTTTATATTTAGAAAACTTAGACAATGACGTTTCTGTTTTTAATTTCTTTCTTGATACCTCTTGTCATTTCGAGATATTGGACAAT
>CAXIAX010000137.1:0-5169 GCA_964021785.1 uncultured Flavobacteriales bacterium | reverse complement strand
AAAGTAATATACTTCTTTCTAAATAGAATTAACATTTTATGAGTAATTTTGAAGGGAGAGAACAATTGTTCTCTCCCTTTTTTTTATAGCAAATACACCAACCCAATGATAAACCAATCAATCAAAGAAAATATAATTTACCTATCTATCCCAAACCAAGATTTTTCGTACAGAATTCCTTTAGAAAAATTGGGTAACCCTATAGACTGGAAAGTAGGACAAAAGGGAACTGAACAAATTGTGATTGAAAACGTATCTAAATGGACACTTCAATTATTCACAAAAAAAGTAACCGAAGGGAAATACGTGAAAGAATTTGTAACCATTGTAAAAGAAAATAGCCCAAACAACACGATTAATTGGGAGAATACAAAAACGGCTGTAACGCTTCAAAACCAATACAATTGGTTGGTTGAAACAAACAAAACTGCCAAAAACAAAATGACTGAAGAAGAGATTATCGAAAGTCTGAAAAAGAAATTTAACCTAGATTAAATTTACGTAGTACAACCTCTATCACTCCTCCAAAAGGAATCACTAATTAAAACACAAAGCAATGGCACTGGATAAATATACAACTTCCATTCTCGATAAATTTGACATAAAAGCGCTTAATCCTATGCAGAAAAAGGCAGGAAAGACTATCCGAAATAACTCGGATGTGGTTTTACTTTCGCCTACTGGAACTGGAAAAACTCTTGCTTTCCTTTTGCCTTTGATAGAGATTTTGGATAAAGACTGTGATGAAATTCAAGCGCTAATTCTTGTTCCATCTCGTGAATTGGCACAACAAATAGAACAAGTTGCTCGTAAAATGGGATCTGGTTTTAAAATAAATTCTGTGTATGGAGGACGAGCAGGATCACTAGATAAATTAGATTTGAAACATAGACCTGCAATTCTTATTGGTACACCAGGAAGAGTTGTGGATAGATTTAGAAGGGACGAATTATCTTTGGATCATATCAACACATTAATTTTAGATGAATTTGATAAATCGTTAGAAATTGGGTACAAAGAAGAGATGAAAGAGATTTTTGACACATTGCCTAATGTGAGACAAAGGATTTTGACTTCTGCCACCCAAGATTCTCAAATACCAAAATTTGCAAAACTAGAAAGTCCTGTTTTTATTGATTACCTACAAAATACTGGAGGATCTAATTTGGCCATAAAAACGCTTTTTTCTCCTGAAAAAGATAAACTACAATCCTTGGAACAGGTACTTTCTTCTTTAGGAAATCAACCTGGGATTATTTTTTGCAATTTCAAAGATGCATTGAATAGAGTAAGTGAGTTTTTGGATAAGAAAAACATTAATCACGAGTGTTTTCATGGAGGAATGGAGCAAGTAGATAGAGAACTGGCTTTAATAAAATTCCGTAATGGAACGAGTCAACTTTTATTGGCTACCGATTTGGCTGCTCGTGGACTAGATATTCCTGAGATTAAATTTATTCTTCATTACCACCTTCCACCCCATTACAAGGAATTTACCCACAGAAACGGTAGAACAGCTCGTATGAACAAAGAAGGAGTTGCATATATTTTGCAATATAAAGATGAGCCTTTACCGGATTTTATTCAGGAACTTCATCCAGAAAACCAAGACATAGATGAGTTGCAAAGAATAACGACTCCACCTACCGAAAAATGGACTACACTTCACATTACTGGAGGAAGAAGAGATAAAATATCTAAAGGTGATATTGCTGGTTTGTTTTTTAAACAAGGTGAAGCTGAAAAAAATCAGATTGGTGTAATAGAAATACAACAAACCTCTTCTTTTGTAGGAGTTCATGCTGATGCAGCTGAAGCTCTTATCGAAAAAACCAACAACTCTAGATTGAAAAAGAAGAAAGTTAGAATTAGTTATATTTAGAATTTGGTTCAATTAATTCTTTTTTCGTCTGTCATTCACTTTTCTACATGTCATTCCCAGCTACGACTGGGAATCTTAAAACGAGAATATTCAAAGAAATTCATTACCTCCAATCATGAAAACATATCATGTTTACATCATGTCTAGCCCAAATAAAAACTCAATTTATATTGGTGTAACTAATGATTTACAAGAAAGAGTGAAACAACATAAAAGTAAATCAACTGAAGGATTCACTTCAAAGTATAATTGTATTCACCTGGTTTACTTTGAGTTATTTAATGATATAAACCAAGCCATAAAAAAAGAAAAACAGCTTAAAAAATGGAATAGACAATGGAAAAATGAATTAATTAATTCAATGAATCCAAAGTGGGAAGATTTAGCTATGTTATGGTAAATAATATGATTTCATTGAATATCCAATGAATAAGATTCCCATTTTCATGGGAATGACACGCCTATTAGATTTTCTTTATCGATTGTGATTTTCTATTCTAACAATTCTCTCTTTTAGAACTGTCATTCCCAGCTACTACTGGGAATCTTAAAACGAGAATATTACTTTTAGAATTAATCAGATGAAAAAAAATGATGAGTAAGATTCCTGCCTTCGCAGGAAAGACATTGAAAAAGAATACACTCTTCGTATGTCATTCCGGCCCACGAGCCGGAATCTAAAGTTTTATGTTTTATTTGTTTGCTATAGATTAAAAAAAATCAAACCAAATACTTTCTTTAGTCAAACACTAGATTCCAAATCAAGTTTGGAATGACAATGAAAATAAACCAAAATCAATAAAGCTCCACCTCCTTTAGCGTGGTATTAAAAGTGAAATTTCCAATAATCACACTCACTTTTTTGCCTTTTATCTCCACCACTTCTCCAGGTTTACTTTGATTTTTAATTCTCACTTTATCTCCTACTTTAATTGGTTTTTTGGCAACAATTGCCTTCTCCTCTACCAATTCTTTTTCCATTTGTTTTACCTGCTCTATTTCCTTTTTTACCACTGCAAATTTAGGAGGTTGTAGGTTCTTATTAAACACTACCGGTTTATCTGCAGTAACCAATTTCGATTTTTCTATACTCACAATTTTCTTTACTGCTTCATTCAGTAACTTATTCGTTTTGTTAGATTTATACTTCTTAATCAATTCATACACCTTCTTCCCCATATTCACAAACTTATTCTGTTGTTCAAAATATTGAATTTGTGTGCTTTGTTTTGAGGACAAAGTCATTAATTTCTTATCGTATTCCGTAATTCTAGCACGAGCCTTAGACAGAGCTATATTTTGTTCGGTATTAATCTTTTTAAATTTCGATTTTTCTTGCTGAAGTGCAACCGTTAATTCATCAATTTTTATCTTACTTTCCGATACTTTCATTTTTGCTTTATCCAGCAAATCTGTAGAAATTCCATTGTATTGAGCCACCTCAAAAGTAAACGAAGAACCAGGTTGACCAACCGATAACTCGTACATTGGTTTTAGATTCTTTGTATCAAATAACATACAAGCATTCATTGCATGCGGCAAAGTAGCTGTGAGTATTTTTATGTTGGTGTAATGAGTTGTAATTACCGCAAATGTTTTCTTTTTGTATAATTCTTCATAAAAAACTTCGGCAAGTGCTCCTCCCAGTTCTGGGTCCGATCCACTCCCAAACTCATCCAATAAGAGTAAGGTATTTTCATTGGCTGCACCAAGAAAAAACTTCATTCTATTTATTCTATAACTGTACGTACTCAATTGATTTTCTATCGATTGGTTATCACCAATATCCGAGTACACATTATCAAACCAGCAACATTGACTATTTGCATTTAAAGGTAAAAATAATCCCGATTGAAACATCATCTGTACCAATCCTACCGTTTTTAGTGTAATGGATTTTCCTCCTGCATTGGGTCCCGAAATAACCAAAAATCGTGTATTGTCATCTAGTTCTATGTTTTGACCAATTGTATCAAGTCCTAGTTCTGTATTCTGAATTTTAAGCAAAGGATGAGTTGCATTTTCCCAGTATAACTTTCTATGCGAGTTTATTTTAGGTTTTATTCCTTCATATATATCGGCAAACCTTACTTTGGCATTGTACACATCAAACCTTACTAATAACCTCTGAAAAGCTTTCAAATTATGCCTTTGAGAACGTAATTCTAATGTAATTTTTTCGAAAATCAAATACAATTCGTGTTGCTCTTGAATACGCAATTGTTCTTGGTTTCTATTCAACTGAATATTTACCTCTGGCTCAATGTAAGAAACAATCCCTTTGGAACTGATACCAACAATACGTCCTTTTACTCTTTTTTTGTAAGCAGATATTACCGTTAATAATCTTTTGTTATCCAAATGTGTTTCCTCTGTTTCTCCCAAGAATCCATCATTGCGGTATTGATGAAGGGCTTTCTCAAAGTTTTTATTTATTGAGCGTTTATTAGATCTTAGTTGATTTCTAATTTCATACAATTCTTTGGAAGCATCATCTTTTATCCCTAAATCTTTTTCATTTAATACATTCTTTATTATCGCAAGAACTTCATCTATGCTATTGATATGGGCACAAGCTTCATAAATAAGTGGAGCCTCCACCCTATTTTGATTAGAGAATTTTATCAATTCTTTGGTTCCCAAACAAAGCGCATAAATCTTTATTAATTCATCCAAAATAAGCACCCCGTTTTCTACCCTCAATAATTTAAGAGCTCCATCTATATCTTCGGAGTTTGGGTGAGGAAGAGTTAAGTTTTCTGACTTATGAATCGTTTGAATCTCTTCAAGCAGTTCAAATTCATTTTTAAGGGAATCTATGTCCGAAAAAAACTTGAGGTTTAAGGCAAGTTCTTTGGCTTTGGTCGATTTACAAAACTTAGCCAATAATTCGCAAATGGAATCAAATTCTAAGTCTACTTTACTCTGGTGGTCTAATTGCATAGTGTATTAAAATACAAATATAAAAAAATGTGGGCTGTGAAACGGTTTTAAATAAGATTGAGTAAAAATAGACTTAGCTAATTATTTTTTATAATTAAAACAATCTGATTGTGTAAAAAATAAAGACTCGTTTGATATCCGTATAAATATACGACTACACTTCTTCATGTTGCAATTTAGATGTAAATTATGGCAGCAACCTACAAAACAAAAAACATCCTAATCGTTTATATTTTATAGAGTTAATTGACAATAATATACAATTAGAATACTTATATTTGAAAAAATAAACCGAATTAACATATAGTGGATATATAGTGCACTGGTAACTATATTCCATTGTT
>CAXIAX010000136.1:0-5241 GCA_964021785.1 uncultured Flavobacteriales bacterium | reverse complement strand
CTATTTCAACTACTTACATGGATGAAAGCCGATTCAATTTTAATCTTGGAGGACAAAGTGGAACTCAAGATTATTTTTACGAGCAATTGATGTTTGGACGAAATGAAGCCTACGGAGTTTTTGGCCAGCAAAGGATAGAAAACCAAGGAGGTTTTAAAACTGTGAGTGGATTTGGTAATTCTAAAATGATGGTAACAGGTAATTTATATGCAGAATTGCCTTACATTCCTCTGTTTGGTTTATTTGCAGATTATGGTGTGTTTGATAACGGAAACAAACTAATTACTGCAGCAGATTTAGGAATTGGATTAAGAATTGGAGATGGATTACTCTCTATTTATGCTCCAATTTTGGAAACTGATAACATCAAAAATTCTTTATCTGGAGTAGATTATATTCACAAGATTAGATTTAGTATAAATATTAAAGCATACAATTACAGGAAAATAATAAACATGTTTTAATCCATTTTATGGTATAATCAAAGACATAATTGATTAGTGCGAATTATTTACGCTACTTTTGTGTTGGAATGTAACGTTAAATAATCATGAGAAAAGTAAAAATAATATCAATATTAATGTTTTTGATTGGGGCAAATGTCTTTGGTCAATCCTATACCAAAGCTCAAATTGTAAATATTAATAACCTCAAACAAGCCTACGAAGGAGATATTTATATTGATGTTCTTAATAAGGATTATTACATTGGAGCTTCCGACAGTACATTATCAAAAATTAATAATAAAATAGATTCGGCAGTTTTTATTAATGACTCTAGTTTAGTTTTTTATTGGAATTTCAAAGAAACAGATACGATAGATTTTAATCCAATAATTGATTCATCAGAATGGAAATTTGATGATGAAAATGGAGTTTATTTGAGAAGAGCAATTATAGAAAATACAGCTACAGATGATAGTGTATTCTTTGTAAAGCATGGAAGACTGATAATTGCAGATACAGTAAAGAATACGTTAACTTATCAAAATCCTAATTCATCTACACAAATTTTCTTAGCAAATTTTAACCCAACAAGGGATGTAGCTCGACAGATGAGTATACAAAATGAAAATACTGCAGGAAATAGAGCTTATGCTTTATATACAACAGCAACAGATAGTTCTAAATTATTTGTAGGTTCTCATGGTTCATCCAGAACATTAAACAGAATGGGATTACCAGTTAAAAACAGCAATGAATTAGTAGCTATCGAAGGTGATTTACACATTGGAACAAGAGAAGCGAATAGTATATATTTTGGAACAGATAACTTATCTAGAGGGATTTGGGATAAAGATGGGAATGTGGGAATAGGAACTGTAGAACCTTATGTGCCATGGATAAATGGATCTGGTGGTTTAACAAAATTACCCGCAAAACTTGGGGTAAAAACAGAAACTGGAAGACAGGATATTTCATTTTTCTCAAGTGCAACTACTTCAAATCCAGTTAATGTTGCATTGTCTGCACCACTAAGCACAGGAGATACAGGTACTCTTTTTCTTTCTTATAGAGGAAATCATGTAACTCCTTTATATGCCGACTGGGTAGATTTTGTGAGTAATGATGGTAATGGAATTGTAAGAGAAAGATTACTACGATTTAATATGCTGAATGGAGATGTGGTGTTTGATGAATCAAAAGTTGGGATTCATACCAATTCACCTACCGATACTTTGGATATTGACGGAACAATTAGAATCAGAAAAATGGCCCAAGGAATTTCTTCAGATAGCATTGTAACTGCTGACGTAAATGGACAATTACATAAGCGATCTTTGGATTCTATTAAAAAAGATTTTAGAATAGCAACAGTAATTACAAAAACGACTAGTTATACACTTACTAATAATGATTTAGGATCTGTTTTTCGTTTCAATAGTTCTTCACCTATGACACTTACAATTCCTGCTGGATTTCCAATAGGAAGTAATATAAGTGTATACCAAGTAGGAACAGGCCAAGTTACAATAGTTGGTGCAGCTGGTGTAACGGTAAGAAATAGATTATCTATTTTTAGAACAGCAGGCCAAGATGCAGGAGTTGGTATCATGTCTACCGATACGGATGTTTATCATATTACAGGAGATTTAACTAAATAATTATGAAGTATTTGAGTTTTTTATTTATAATTATTAGTTCGTCAATTTATTCACAAATAGGACAATATAATAACTATCCTACTATGCATTATTATCATATTTTGGATGATAAATTGGATAGTATAAGTTTTGCTTTCTCTATGAGACAAGTCAATACTAGTTACATAGGCCCATTTGTAAAACTAAGAAGAGCTAGTGATAATGCCGAATTAGATTTTTGTAAAGGTCAAGATGATATTGTAGATATTGATTCTATAAACTCATGGAGAAATGGGAGTGATGTATTCATTACAACTTGGTATGATCAAAGTGGGTTGGGTAGAAATGCAGTTCAAACCAATACAACTTTTCAACCAAGGTTTATTCCAGACCCTGGAAGACCTTATTTTTTTGGAGACGGTACAGACGATAGGTTAGATGTATTGACTGATATTAAAACATTGACCAATAATGGTGCGAACGGAACTGTATTTTCAGTTTATTATTCTACCAATAGAAATCAAACCTCATGGGGAAGTTCTGGAGGTGGTTATAGATGGTTTGTACATCTTAATTGGGGAAATGGACAAGCCTATTTTGATCCAGGACAATGCTGTAATAATCCTAGAAGTTTTGTGAATCCTGGAAACACATGGAGTACTCTTACCTGCATAAGAACAACTACAAATGTTATTATGAGAAGAAATAACATACAGCAATTTAATTCAGCTTATACTTTATCTGATTTTTTAGGAAGCAGCAATTTTGGAATTTTACATACAGGAGCAGGCTCTTCGTTTGCAACAAATAGATTCACTGAATTGATTATGTATAAGTATGATATTGCTAACTCAAAAGTATCTGCAATAGAATTAGATGAAATTTCTTTTTGGAACCTATAGTTTAAGAGAGTAAGCATCAAATTTATTTCCTTTCAAGAAGTCTACTACTTTCATTTTTCTTTTTCCAGCAGGTTGAAATTCAATTACAGATAATTTTCCGTTTGGTGTAGAAATATGAATGAATGTTTTATTGTCAGATGAAACTTCAAAATCATGCTTTTTAGAGTCTATTACTTCTACAGCATAGACTTTTGTAGTCAATGATTTATTGTTGTCATCTTCAAATTCGGTCCAAGCACAAGGATAAGGAGATAATCCTCTTACAAAATTATTGATTTCGTTTATTCCTCTGTTCCAATCAATTTTACAATCTTGTTTAAAAATTTTATGAGCAGGTTTCAATTCGTTTTCAGAAGTGAAAAGCGACTCTTGAGAAGTTTCAGAGTAATCATCTTCTTCAATAGCTTTAACTGTTTTTAATACAAGTTTACCTCCAGTTTCCATTAGTTTGTCGTGTAGTATTCCTGCATTATCCGTATCATCTATCTCAACTTTCTCTTGAAATAAAATTTTACCCGTATCTATTTCTTTTTCAATAAAGAAAGTAGTCACCCCACTTTCTTTTTCTCCGTTCATTATTGCCCAGTTTATTGGAGCAGCTCCACGGTATTGAGGTAGCAGTGAGGCATGTAAATTAAAAGTCCCATACTCTGGCATATCCCATACCACCTCTGGCAACATACGAAAAGCAACTACTATTTGTAAGTTAGCATCCAATGCTTTCAACTCAGCCAAAAACTCAGGGTTTTTTAATTTTTCTGGTTGTAAAACAGTCAAATTTTGTGATACAGCATATTTTTTCACAGCCGATTCGTTTATTTTTTGTCCTCTTCCTGCAGGTCTATCTGGCGAAGTAATTACACCCACTACATTATAGTCATTCTCAATCAATACTTTCAATGTCTCCACAGCAAAGTCTGGAGTTCCCATAAATATAATACGTAGCTTTTTATTCATTGTAATTGTTTTCTAAGGTTAAAATAGAATTTTCTAACCAAGTATAAAATAGTATATTCGTTTTGTCGTTTTACAAAAGTAACCCTTTGAATCGAATGCAAAAACCAAATGTATTATTTATTTCGAGTTGGTATCCTAGCAAGGAACATCCTACGCTCGGTAATTTTGTGCAAAGACATGCAGAATCTATCCATCCGTTTGTCAATTTGTATGTAGTTTATGTAACTTCTAGCGAGAACATAAAAACTGATTATAAGATTGAAAACGAAATTATTAACGGAGTAAATACGACCGTAGTATATTACAAAAAAGTAACTTCTAAACTTCCGTTTATTAATGCTGTTTCAAAACTAAAACGATACAGAAAAGGATATAAAAAAGGAATAGAATTTATAGAAGAACAATTCAAGATTTCGAAATTTGATATTTGTCATTGTAATGTTACTTTTCCTGCAGGGTTAATTGCTTTGGAATTAAAAAAGAAAAGAAACATACCTTATATAGTAACAGAACATTGGACTTTGTTTTTGCCGTATAAAAATGATTTTGAAAAACTTCCTTTCTACATCAAAAATAAGATGAAAGAAATTGCTAAGAACGCCAATAAGCTATTGCCAGTTTCTCAACATTTAGCAAATTCTATGCAAGAAAAAGGACTAGAAGGTGATTATACAATTATTCCAAACGTGACAGAAACAGCTCTTTTTGGTCTAAAACACTCAGATAATAAGGAAATTAAGCAGATTTTACATGTTTCTACTTTAATTGATGATCATAAAAATATCTCAGGAATTTTTGAAGCCTTGAAAGCTATTTCGGAAAAAAGACAAGATTTTAAATTGTTAATTGTATCGGATGGAGACATTGAATTGGCAAAGAAACACCAAAATAAAATTGGGCTAGGGGAAGAGTTTGTGGAGTATCATGGAACTAAAACTCCTCGTGAAATAGCAGAGTTTTATCGCCAATCCGATTTTTTTGTTCTTTTTAGTAATTATGAAAACTTACCGGTAGTAATGGTAGAGAGTTTTAGTTGCGGAATTCCTTTTGTATCTTCCAATGTGGGTGGTATATCGGAATATGTAACAGAAGAAAATGGAATGTTGGTAGAACCAAGAAACGTAAAGCAATTGGTAAATGCTATAGATAAAACACTTTCTAATTTGGCAAATTATGACTCTATCAAAATAAGAGAACTAGCTATTCAAAATTTTGATAACAAAGTGGTGGGAAAAAAATATTATGAATTGTATAAAGAAATAATTGAGTGATAAAAACCATAACAAATACCACTTTTAC
>CAXIAX010000135.1:0-5244 GCA_964021785.1 uncultured Flavobacteriales bacterium | reverse complement strand
AAATGGAAGTGGAAAAGAATTAGTAGCAAGACAATTACACGAACAAAGTTCTAGAGTAAAAGCGCCTTTTATTGAGGTGAATTGTGCCGCAATTCCATCAGAATTAATAGAAAGTGAATTGTTTGGTCATGAAAAAGGAGCTTTTACATCAGCAATTAAACAAAGAAAAGGAAAGTTTGAACAAGCAGAAGGAGGAACTATATTTCTGGATGAAATAGGAGATATGAGTCTATCTGCGCAAGCCAAAGTATTGAGAGCTTTGCAAGAGCATAAAATTACAAGAGTTGGAGGAGACAAAGACATCAAAGTAAACGTGAGAGTGCTTGCAGCCACCAACAAAAACCTGAAAGAAGAGATTTCTGAAAAGAATTTTAGAGAAGATTTATACCACAGATTAGCGGTAATCTTAATTCATGTTCCTTCGCTTAACGAAAGAAAAGATGACATCCCTTTGTTGGCAAATCACTTTTTAGCCAAAATTTGTGACGAGCAAGGAGTGCCAGCAAAATCCTTTACTAAAGATGCTTTAGTCGAATTGCAAAACATAGATTGGACGGGAAATATTAGAGAATTAAGAAACATAGTAGAAAGATTAATTATTCTTTGTGGAAACGAAATACAAGGAGAAGAAGTTAAATTATATGCAAATCCTACGAAATAACTAATTGTTAATTATAATTTTTCTTCCTGCAATATCTTTGTTATCGAAAACAAGGTAGTACATTCCACTTGACAAATGAGATAAATCAATGCGCGAATAGCCGGAGCTTAAGCGCCCTAGATATACCGTTTTTCCTGTCACAGATATAATCTTAATGTTGGATGTTAAATTTTCTTCCAATTCTATATTTACTATCCCATCAGAAGTGGGGTTTGGATAAACTTTAGCAACACTTAAAGAATTCTCTTCTATTGATACGAACTCTCTAGTTCTTAATTTTAAAAAAAAAGTATTAAAAAAATAAGAGTTATGACATATTAAGTTATTAACCGGAGGACCATAATCAAAATCAACAGTATCTGAAAAAACCCCTGTAATATAAAAAGAGGAAGGAGGGAAAATACAGATTGAACTGGGTCTATCCACCAATTTACCTCCAATTTTTTTTGCCCAAATTAAACGACCCAAAGGATCCAGTTTAGTTATAAAAATATCGTTTAAACCACTAGAATGTAAGTCATAAGTAGCCATGCTTGGGTCAAAATCTACTGTGTCATCAAACGCCCCCACGATATAAATATTAGTTAAGCCATCAGTAGTTAACGAGGAAATGTATTTTCGCCCACTTCCTTTAAAAGATTTGGCCCATACAAAGCCACAATTTGTATCTAACTTTAGAACAAAAGCATCTCTGTCACCACTAGATGTTAAATTAAAGGTAGAAGTACTTGGGTCAAAATCTACTATTGAATCAAAGTCTCCTGTAACTAACAATTTAGAAGAAGTGTCTGTATCTATAGTGTTACAATAATCATGACCTATACCTCCGAAACTATTTGCCCAAATCAAATTACCCGAAGGATTTAATTTTGTTATATACCCATCATTTAATCCATTAGAGTTTAATATTAAGTTGGCTCCTCCAGGATCCAAAACCATTGTTTGAATAAAGTGCCCTGCTGTATATATGTTGCTTTTTCTATCTAGAGTAATAGAGGAAAGAACACCCGTTCCTTGATATCTTTTGGCCCAAACAAAACCTCCATTTGTATTTAATTTAGAAACATAAGAATTTCCGACTCCAGACCCAGAAAGATAATAGGTTAATGGACCTGGGTCAAAATCGGTCGAATCGCTAAAAGATCCAACTGTATAAACATTACCTCCAGAATCAATTTGCATAGCTATTCCTGCTGAACGCAAAGGTCCTTCAAAAGCTTTTGCCCAAATAAAATCACCATTAGAGTCTAGCTTACATATAAATGAATGTTCGTATGAATTTGTATTAATAATAAATGAGCCTGGCCCTGGGTCAAAATCAACCCCATCTTCAAAATACCCGGTAAAATAGACATTTCCATATCTATCTGTTTTTATAGAGTGCCCAACCCCTGAATGAAGAGCACCAGGGCTTATGAATTTTTTTGCCCACACAAAGTTACCAAGAGAATCTAATTTTGAAACGTATATATTCGACCCTGTTCCTCCTACTAAATTATAAACAGAAGTGTCAGGGTCAAAATCTACTGTACCCTTAAAAAAGCCTGTTGAATAAACACTCCCCTGAATGTCAGTTGCGACAGACCTACTTTCACACCCTGTATAGTCGGAAATAGCTTTTGCCCAATCAAAACTTTGTGAAATGGACAAAAAAGAGAGAAATAAAAGAGGTATAAAAAAAAGAATTTTAAAGCGCATATGAAAATTGTTTTAATCAGTTTATTATAATAATGATAACACAAACTTTGAAGTTAATGAGATGTTTTTAGTTTTCAAACAATTAATGAACCAATCAACAACTTGAATCGATTAACTGCAAGGCTCAATAAATTAACGACTGAACTTCAAATTTTCAACTCACTTTGTTAAAACCACTTAATTTTTTTTTAAAAAGAATAATAAGTATAAAAGTTTGTAGTTTTACTAATCAGATATATTTAACAATTTATGAGCAAAGAAAAACCATATTGCAACAGCCTAACAAAATACTCACGATTCAAAACTCGTGAAGTAATGGTAGGAAAAATAGGAGTAGGAGGAGATAATCCTATCCGTGTTCAATCTATGACTACGGCCGACACCATGGATACTAAAAAATCTGTGGAGGAAAGTATTAGCTTGGCAAAAGTGGGGTGTGAAATAGTAAGATTAACAGCTCCGAGCAAAAAAGATGCTCAAAACCTTCAGGTAATAAAAGATGAAATAATAAAGCAAGGGTATGACATTCCTTTGGTTGCCGATATTCATTTTACTCCCAATGCGGCTGAGGTTGCTGCAGATATAGTAGAGAAAATTAGGGTGAACCCAGGAAACTATGCAGATAAAAAACAATTTAACGAGTACGAATATACAGATGAATCGTACCAAGCCGAATTGGATAGAATAGAAGAAAAATTTACTCCGCTTGTATTAAAATGCAAGAAAAACGGAATTGCAATGCGAATTGGAACCAATCATGGTTCATTATCCGATAGAATACTGAGCAGATATGGCGATACACCGCTAGGAATGGTAGAATCGGCAATGGAATTCATTCACATTTGTGAAAAAAATGAGTATTACGAATTGGTACTTTCTATGAAAGCTAGTAATCCAAAAGTAATGGTACAAGCCTACCGATTATTGGTGGCTGCAATGATAGAAAAAGGAATGAATTACCCGCTTCACTTAGGGGTTACAGAAGCTGGAGAAGGAGAAGATGGAAGAATAAAATCCGCAATAGGAATAGGAACTTTATTGGAAGATGGAATAGGAGATACCATCCGTGTTTCATTAACAGAATCTGCAGAGGCAGAAATACCTGTAGCGCAAAACTTGGTAAAAAGATACTCGCATAGAGAAGATCACGAACCTATAGAAACGGCTCCAGAATCTTTTATAGATCCTTACGAATACACAAGAAGAAAAACTTACTCTATCAATAACATTGGGAGTGGTCACGTACCAGTTGTTATGGCAGATTTTTCTTTGAAAAAAGAAATTAAACAAGCTTCATTATTTGCTTTAGGATATAATTATTCTGTGCCCTTGGATAAATGGAATATAAAGGATACAGCTTGCGATTATGTGTTTACCAACAAAAATAAAGTGAATTTTGAAATCCCAGGAACACTAGGATTAATTCACGAATACAACACTTGGTTAGAAGAAAAAAATAGACCTAATCGATATCCTTTCTTAGACGTAAAACAATATGTATCGGACTGTGAAAGACACGAAAAACTAAACTTTGTTTATGTATTGTTAGCAGATTGTACAGAAGAATTATTCGAGAAATTGAATAAGGACAAAACAGTAGTTTTAATTATTGATACCTACAACAAACACGGACTAGCAGAGCAAAGAGCTATTTTCAATTCATTGATAAAAAACAAGTGTACTGCACCTGTCATTATTGGAAGAGCTTACGGAGATTTACCGCAAGAAGAACTACAAATTGATGCCTCAGTAGATATGGGAGGATTATTGATAGATGGATTAGGTGATGGAATATTCATTGCTGCCGAAAACTGTGGTGGAGATTTATTTTTGAATGATACTGCTTTTGGAATCTTGCAAGCAACAAGAACTAGGATTTCTAAGACTGATTATATTTCTTGCCCATCTTGTGGGAGAACAT
Organism: uncultured Flavobacteriales bacterium; assembly: GCA_964021785.1. Taxonomy (GTDB): domain Bacteria; phylum Bacteroidota; class Bacteroidia; order Flavobacteriales_D; family CAJJDF01; genus CAJJDF01. Next base: position 964 of record CAXIAX010000135.1, on the reverse strand, counting down.
TGTTCGATTTACAAGAAACTACAGCCAAGATAAGAGCCAAAACCAATCACCTAAAAGGATTGAAAATTGGGATTATGGGTTGTATTGTAAATGGACCAGGAGAAATGGCTGATGCCGATTACGGGTATGTAGGTACAGGAAAAGGAAAGATTACGCTTTACAAAGAGAAAACAGTAGTAAAGAAAAACATCCCAGAAGAAGATGCTTTGAATGAGTTAATTGGATTGATTAAAGATCATGGGGATTGGGTGGAGGTAAAAGCAAATTAATTTTTACAAAAAATGGATTTAGATTTTAAAAATGAAGAAGTAATTGATAGTGTAAAATTAAAACCAAAAGAGAATACAAAATCAGACTGGATTACCCTATTAATACTTTGGGTTTTTATGATTCTTTCTTTAGCAATTGGAGATCGGTCGGATTTTTATATTGGGTTGGGATTGCTCGCTACCGCTTCAATTGTTCAGTATTTCAATAAAAAAGCAGGAATTATTTTTACTTTAGTCATACTTATTACTGGGACTTTCAGTATTATTAATTTATTCTTTATCACAATAAGCTTTTCTTTCGGTTTACAGCCTTTATTTAATGTTACTTTTCAAGTTATAATTCTTGCGGTTTTACTTTTTCATATTTTTAAATTTAATTTTTTAAAATCTCCAAAAAAGAGAAAAGAAGAAAGAAAAAGCGCTTCAGAGAATTTGATAAATAGATTTAAAAGGACTTTTGCAGGAAGAACCGAAAAAGAGTTGAAATATCTTTCAGAAAACAAAAATTTGAGTGAGGAAGCAAGAATTGCCGCTAAAGAATTGTTAGGTGAACTTTAATAATCTTAATTGATATTTTCCTCCAAAATTCTAATAACTAATTAAATTAACAAGGTATTTACAGCAATTCTAAACAAATAGCTTACCTTTGCCCAAAATTTAATTGATTTTATGTCACAAGAAATAAAGAATATTGC
>CAXIAX010000134.1:0-5247 GCA_964021785.1 uncultured Flavobacteriales bacterium | reverse complement strand
TGGACTACCTAAAAACAAACAAAGAATCTTGGAATAAAAGAACCGAAGTACATTATGATTCGGAGTTTTATGACAATGAGAATTTCAAGAAAACAGGGAATTCTTTGAATGAAATAGAATTGGAGTTTTTACAAGATTTAAAAGGGAAGAAAGTATTGCATCTGCAATGTCATTTTGGTCAAGATAGTATTTCTATGAGCAAACTAGGAGCAGAGGTAACTGGAGTAGATTTATCTGATTTAGCTATAGAGAAAGCACAAAATTTAGCAAAAGAACTAGAGACAAACACACAATTTATTTGTTGTGATGTGTATAGTTTACCAGATGTATTGAATGAGAAATTTGATGTCGTTTTTACTAGCTATGGGACGGTAGGTTGGTTGCCCGATTCTAATAAATGGGCATCTGTTATTTCACATTTCCTGAAACCAGGAGGAAAGTTTGTATTTGCAGAATTCCATCCCGTAGTTTGGATGTTTGATGATGCAGTAGAAAAAGTGACTTACCGTTATTTCAACTCAGACCCAATCGTAGAAACAGATCTAGGAACTTACACCGATACCGAAAAAGAAATTTCTGAAACTTGCATTACTTGGAATCACAGCTTGAGTGAAATATTCAATAGTCTTAAAAATAACGGATTGAAAGTAGAGGAGTTTAATGAATATGACTATTCACCTTATAATTGTTTCCAAAATTTGGTAGAATTTGAATCTAAGAAATTTAGATTTAAAGAACACGGAGATAAACTGCCAATGGTTTATTCTTTGGTAGCTACTAAATAACGAGTTTTTTCATTGCCATTGCATAACCTAAATGCAATCCTTCGTGCAAAGAATCAAATTTTAATGCGTCTTCAATTGAATTAATTTTCACATGATAACTAGTAACATAAGGAGTGTAATTTTCAAAAGAGTCAGTCTTTAAGTCGCTTTCCATTTGTTTGATTAACTCTAATCCCATTTTTTTAAATTCAGTAATTTCTGCTTCCGAAACATTTCCTTCGGGTTTAGAGCCTTTTCTGTATTTATTAACCATTTCATCAGAAACATTCAATGGTTTTCCTGCCAATTTATAACACAATATTTGTTGAGTGACAATTGTATGTCCAAAATTCCAAATGATATTATTCCAATATCCATCTGGTATTTTATTTAATTGCTCGGTTGTTAATGAGTCAATTAATTCAATAAAGTTTTTTCTTGTTTCTAATATGTGAGCTATTTCTGTCATACAGTAAAATTACAAATAAAAACGATAAAGGTTCTTTAATCTTAAATAGAAAAATCAAGAAACTTTAATTTATTCCTTTCTTGGAGGTCTATCCCCTTCACCTCTTTTTGGCTTTGGCGCTTTGTCAAATTCTTCCCTTGATATGATTCCGTCTTTATCTAAATCAATTTTGTCAAAGTCTCTAGAAATAGGACCTTTTGCTTCAGTTTTTGTAAGTTGACCATCTTTGTTTATATCCATTCTTACGAAAGGATTTTTTCCATCTCTTGGTGGTCTTTTATCTTTACTCTCTTTTTTCGCAGTACTATCTGGTTGTTCCTGTGAATTACAATTCGCAGAGATTAATAAAAGTCCCACTAATCCTATAATTGTTGTTTTTTTCATCTTTAAGGTATGTATTGTTTTTACTCGTCTGCTAATATAAATCCTTTTATCCTCTTTGTGTATAGAGGATAAAAGGAAGTTATTTTTTATCTTCTTGCAGGTCTATCTCCACCTCCTCTTTGTGGTTTTGGAGCTTTATCAAATTCAGCTCTTGTGATGATTCCGTCACCATCCAAATCAATTTTCGCAAAGTCATTTGCAATAGGTCCTTTTGCTTCAGTTTTGGTTAACAATCCGTCATTGTTTTTGTCCATTTCTGCAAAAGGATCTTGTCCTTGTTGTCCTCTTTTTTGTTCTTGATTCGTAGTAGTTTCTGTTTTTTTCGATTTACAATTAGTAGTTATTAATGCTAAACCTACTAATCCTATGATTGCTATTTTTTTCATGATAATTGTTTTTTATGATATTTACCCTTTTGACTGATTTTTTGTTCTTAATCCTTCTATCCGTTTCAAATATATTTGTTAAAATATGTTACTTTTTTTCTTCGCAGTATTATAAGGATGTAAAAGAGATAAACCGGTTTACTTTTTCTAATTATTAATCATCTCGAATTTGCTTCGAGAACAAATACTTGTATTATGGCAGGAGGAAAAGAAACACCCAGACAAAAAATGATAGGTATGATGTACCTTGTGTTAACAGCAATGTTGGCACTTAATGTATCCAAAGAAATTATTAATGCATTTGTAACCCAGGATAACCAAATGCTGGTAAACAACAATAATTTGGTAGAAGGCATAAATGGATTTATGGCAAAATTTAGTAATCTAGAATTAGATATTAATTCAAAAAAATCATTCCTTAAATGGAAACCCAAGGTTGTTTCTGTAAATAAATTATCCAATGAGTTGGATGATTATTTATTGTCTAATTTGAACCAAATGATGGAAGAAAGTGAAAAGCAAAAAGATTGGTTTGTAAAAGCCGAAGAAACTCAATACACTACCTGGAATCCAATAGAATCTATCAACAATAAAGAAGATTATGACATTGCAACTCGTTTGTTTGGAGGTGAAAAATCATCTAAAGGGTATGTGAAAGGAGGTGAGATAAGAATGAAACTGATGGAGTTGAGAGACTCATTGTTATTTACTATGGCAAATTATTCTCACAGAAAAAACACCTATCAGCTAAAACAAGAATGGCTTAAGGATGGAGAGACATTAGAAAAAGAATTGACACGAACCAAGCATCCAGATAAGCTGAAATTACTTTCGATTTATAATACACTTTCGCAACCAGAAACCTTAGATAATCACGACAAACAAGAAGCATGGCAATTGGTGAAATTTGATCATCAGCCGGTTGTAGGAGCTATTGGTGTATTTACAGAAATGAGAAATCAAGTACGTATGGCTCAACAAAAAGCTCTTGAATTGGTAGCGAGTAAAGTAGAAGAGCCCATTATGAAAATTAATAAAATTGAACCTCAATTAATTGCGACTAAAAGTTATCTAAACCAAGGAGATACCTTGGGTGTGAGAGTAGGAATTATTGCGTATGACAGCACAGCAAAATATCCAATAAAATATACTCTTGGTGGACAAGAAATTGTGAGTGACAACAATAATTTTACGATAAAAGCCGGTTCGGTTGGACAACAATCGGTAAATGGTTCCTTGGTTTTGGATTTGGCAGATGGACCAAGAGAATTTCCTTGGAGTTTTGATTATACAGTAGGAAAACCAATGGGAACTATTTCAAACCCTGAGTATAGTATTTTGTTTTCAGATAATTATCCTAATGTGATTGAAGCTTCATTTTCGGGCTATTCATCCAGTGATATTACTGTAAATTGCCCCGAGTGCGTAGAATTTGGAAAAGTAAATGGACAATACATTGCCAAGGTAAGAAACGGAACAACTCCTACAGTTACGGTAAGGGCAAAAGGATCTACTATGAGTAGAAAGTATAAAGTAAAACCTGTGCCGAAACCAGAGTTTTACTTTTTGAACAAAACTTCAGGTGGGTTAACAAAAGGAGCTAGAAGTCAAGGAAATAAAGTGATTGTGAAAAATCCGCCAAGTTCAATTCTTGATGTAAAATATGTTGTAACTAAGTTTACTTTAGAAATCTCTACTTCAAGAGGAAATATAAAAGTGGGAAGTGTTAATTCGAATTTGTTGACTGGGAAAATGAAAAACGCAATCAAAAATTTAGAAAGAGGCGAGAAATTTTCATTTTCAAATGTAGAATATAAAGTAATTGGGAATTCAAAAAGCAAGCCTTTGGGGTCTGAAGTAGCATACAAAGCTATTTAATTGTTTTCAGTAAAAAACCTTCTTGTTTCAAGAAGGTTTTTTACTTTTGTTTCAAGATGATTCAAAAAGAAATACCACATATTTTTATAGTCGATAATTACGATTCATTTACTTATAATTTAGTTCATTATTTCGAAACTTTTGAGGTGAAAGTTACCGTAAAGCGAAATGATGAGTTTGAATTGGAAGAATTGGAAAAATACGACAGAATTGTACTTTCTCCGGGTCCTGGTTTACCTAAAGATGCAGGATTGTTATTAGAAGTTATTGCTAAATATCATGCTACAAAACCTATTCTTGGGGTTTGTTTGGGACACCAAGCTTTGGCACAATATTTTGGCGCAAGATTAATCAATTTGCCAGAGGTATTTCACGGAGTTTCTTCCAGTATAGAAATTGATGTTTCTCACTCTTTGTTTCACGGATTAAGCGAAAATCAAGAAGTTGGTAGGTATCATTCTTGGGCAATTGCAGATTGGCCCAATACATTGAGAGAAATTGCCTACACCACCAATGATTTTACCAATATGGCATTTTATCACAAACAATTTAATTGTGTGGGAGTTCAGTTTCATCCAGAATCTGTGTTGACTCCAAATGGGTTGCAAATGATAGGGAATTGGCTTAAATCAGAGCCTTAATTGAAATTTATATTAACTTTATCGCACAAAACTACATTTTGATGAAACGACTATTCGACATCTTTTCCTCCGTAATTGGATTAATTCTATTCTCACCTTTTTTTTTGATAATAAGTCTATTGATTCTATTATCGAGTAAAGGCGGAATTTTTTACCGTCAGATAAGAATAGGGAAGGGGCAACAAGAATTTGAATTATTAAAATTTAGATCCATGAAACCAGGTTCTGATAAAGCAGGACAAATTACTGTGGGGAATAATGATTCACGAATTACTGGAATAGGAAAAGTATTAAGAAAACTAAAATTAGATGAAATTCCTCAGTTAATTAATGTGATAAAAGGTGAAATGAGTATTGTGGGGCCAAGACCTGAAGTACCAAAGTACGTAAATATGTATTCTGCTCAACAGCTCAAAGTATTGGAGGTACGCCCAGGATTAACAGATTTAGCCTCTATAGAATTTATTAATGAGAATGAAATTCTAGGAAAATCAGATAATCCAGAAGAGGAGTACATAAAAGTAATAATGCCAAAAAAACTAGCATTGAATATTCAATACATAGAAAACCAAAGTTTCTTTGGTGATTTATGGTTAATAGTTAAAACTTTTGGTAAGATTTTGAAGTAGATTTTTACAAAGAAAATCATTGTCATTCCTGCGAAGGCAGGAATCTAAAAGCATTCGTCTGTCATTCCAAACTTGATTTGGAATCTAGTGTTTTAC
>CAXIAX010000133.1:0-5508 GCA_964021785.1 uncultured Flavobacteriales bacterium | reverse complement strand
TCTTCTTTTTTACAGCTACTTACTGTAAGTCCTAATGCTAAAAAAGAAAGTAAAAAATACTTCCCAAATTTAATAGTTGATGTCTTCATTTATTTGTTTTTATTTGTCAATGATTGTGTAATATAGAAAATAAAAACGACAAAATTGTTTTTTTCTTAACATCAATTTAACTTACCCATCTTTCTTCGCCAACATAAAAAAGTCATTATCAAGCTCTTGATATCCTTGGTTATATACAAAATAATATACCGTCCCTTTTTTGGTTTTATAAATACTCGTAAACAAATTAAAATCGAAATTTTTGGCTATCAACTTGTCTCTATGTGTTTTAGATGTTTTTTCTGGATTTAACTCACATAAAACCTTATAATTCTTTTTTAGTCTATTATTTATGTTTCTCACCAAGTTTTTATCCTCCACATCCAGTTTATTATTGTAGGTATTTCTACAATAATCGGAGCAAAACTTTTTGTCGGCTCTTCCTTTCACTTTTTCTCCACATTCTAAGCAAGTTTTTTCCATAATTGTAGTTTTGAGGGTTTTCTATTATAAATTACTGTTATTCATAAATATAGTGATTTTTATATTCATTTACAAACGACTACAAGTGTTTACAACCGAAAGTAAACGAAAACAACTACTTATCAACCGAATCCAGTTTGGAGCTTGTCGCATATTTGCACTGTCGAAACAAACAAGGCGTTTGATAAGACATTAACTAATCCTGCCCTTGGGTGGAAGAAAACACAATACATTATGAATAATTTAAGAAACAAAGTACAATTGATTGGAAGATTAGGTCAGAACCCTGAAGTAAAAAAATTAGACTCGGGAAAGACTGTTGCAAACTTTAGCCTAGCTACAAGCGATAAATATAAAAACGCGAAGGGCGAAATGATAGAAAATACAGAATGGCATAACTTGGTTGCCTGGGGAAAAACGGCCGAGATAATAGAAAAATACGTTAAAAAAGGAAATGAGATTGCTATAGAAGGTAAACTAACCAACCGAAGCTGGGAAGATAAAGAGGGAAATAAACGATACATGACAGAGGTACTTGTAAATGAACTGCTACTAATGGGAAGCAAACCTGCAGGGAAAAACGCTAAAAAAGAAGATGACTTACCATTCTAATATTTTCTATACACTCTAACTAAGAATTGAGCCAACCGATAACCCTCGGTTGGCTTTTTTTATGCTTAATTTAAAATAAATACTATTATCTTTAATCATGAAAACGCTAAATAGAGTCTTATTAATTGCTATGCTTGTTGTTATCTTATTGATAATAATAAACATAAAATCCTGTTCATTTTTTGGAAACAGTGGAGCAAACACTATTGAGATTCAAAAAACGGAAGTAAACCTAGGAAGGTTGATTAGCGGTAATAAAATTTCTATTCGCGACAAAATCATTGTGAAACAAAGAGGAAACTTAAAAGTAGACGGTAATTACCTTGGGTTTGGAAACGAGAACAAAGAAATTACCCTTTCCTTCGTTTCGGAGATTGGTTACAGACCTAACGATATCATAAGTTCAGAAAAAATAGACTCTATAAAGGACGGAATAGTAGTAGCTCGAACTTTATTGGTAGAACTTCCTTTGCCAGACACTTTGATGTATATCTCTAAAAATATGCGTGAAAAAAGTAACGAATGGTTTTGGGAAGGTTGGTACAAAGATGACATAAACAAAACGGCACGTAAAAATTTTATGACCAATATGGAAACTGAATCTTACCAAACTTTGAGAAAAGAGTATATTACTGGTAACCCCAATAAAACTGCAATGGAAGCTACCACAACTCTTTTCAATTATGTAAATAATGCTTACAAGATTGGAAATGACAAAGGATTCGATTCTATTTTTGCCACTTTCACTTTTATGGAAAATGGACAGAAAAACACAATCAATGTTTTTTATAATGGGATTACACTCACTACTCCATCTGTGAAGGTTGACAATCTTAAATAAAACTTAAGATTCTTTATTACTCATTGAAATATTACCCGATTGTAATGTGAACTATTCTCTGCGAGACCCCGAACTAATATCAGGGTGACACGCATTAAAAGTAGTACACGTTTTAGATTGAATTTGCATTGTTAAACTATATTTTGCTCTTTATTCTTTCTGTTAAAAATAATTAAAGATTAAGAAAAATTAACGTTCTTTTTGTGTAACCAATTGATTATTTGCGGTTATTAGGTTAAACCTAAAAAAGAAAACCCATGAAAAAGCTACTTTTATTCCCCCTTATTTTTATCGCATTTTTTGCCAAATCGCAAACTACCCCATACATTCCTTATTATGATTTGGGTGAACCATGGCAGTTTCAAAACTTCGATTTTTATGGCGATAATTATGAAAAAATTCAGGATTCGCTTATTGACTTACACAAAATTAAAACTAGAAAAACATTTGCTAAAAATAAAAAAGGCGAGCAAGTATTGATTGCTAAAAACCTGTATAACGGGAAAGAAAGTTCTTTTGAAGCCTACAACTTAAGCCAAAGAAAAACAAATTATAAATCCTATTACAGGATAAATAACTATCGTATTTACGAATGGAAAAACTGGGGAACTAGACAAAAACAACTTAATGAATACATCACGATAAACGACAAGGAATATTTGAAAGAAACATCACATTTCAAAAAAGACAAGCTAACCAGCAGAAGTCTTTATTATTGGAATCAGGATGGAATTTTAGATTCTATGCAATTCTACGGCAAAAGAGAAACAACTGCATCTATAAGTACACATTATGCTTATAAAAACAACAAACTTGCCGAAACTAGAACCTATGAAAAAGGAAAACTAACTGCGGTAAGAAAATACGACTGCACCCCTTTGGGTGAGGTGCAAAAAAAGGTGTCACAATCTACACAGTGTATAAATACCGAATTTGATGCCGAAGGAAACAAAATAACTATAACGGAATATACTGACGAAAAAGGAAGAGTGAGAAAATGGAAAATTACTTATGTAGGTGATTCAAAAGTTGTGTTGAGAAACGAAGGGTTTGACTATAAGAATAGACCAACTTATTTTACCGAAACTACTCCCGAAAAACGAACAACTATCAATTATAAAACATGGGGGGTCAACAAAGGAAAAGAATCCTACAAACGAGTAATTCATTACGACATCAATAAAAAACTGGTGAAAAACGAACGATTTAATAACGGTAAATTACAGAGTATTGTGCTTTATAAATATGATAATAAAGGACAAATTTTATCTCAATCTTGGTTAGATAAAAAAGGGAAAGAGTATTCTAAACTTAGTTTTGAATATGACAATCAAGGCTTAAAGACCAAACAAACAAAAAGCTATAAAAAGAAAACTTACATACGTACTTATAAGTATGAATAAGATTTAGTTGTCTATGATTGTTTAGAAAAATAACATCATTTAAAATGTTCCTTTGTTAAATCATCCAACCTTGCACTACAAACAAATAAGGAACTGTAAATCCCATTGCAGTTCCTGCAAGGACTTGCATTGTGGTGTGCTTATGTAATATCAATCTACTTGTTCCTACTAAGCCTACACAAATAATTAAGGTAATTATTTCTTCGGGTTGGTTTACAAATGTCATTTGGGTAATCCCAATAAACATTCCTGCTAAGGAACTAATTCCTTGTGCATGGAGGCTTATTTTCCAGCTGGGTGTAATTAATGCCGAGATAATTAAAGCTACACATCCTCCCAAATATCCAGCAAGTATACTTGGGCTTAACCCATCTATTTTGCAAATGAAATAATAGTAGGCAAAGTAATAACTAAGCGTTACAATTATAGGGATTATTCTTTCTTCTTTTTTTGAAAGGTATAAATCCGAAACCATATTGGATTTATACAATACAAAAATAGAGATTAATGGAAATACTATTGTTAATAGCGCCCCTACTAAGAGCAGTGTATTTACAAAATCTTGGCGATAAATGATGGAGAAGTAGTCGTGAAACTTAAAGACCATTAAAACCCCTAAAAATGGCATTATAAATGGATTGAGTACTAACGAAATTACCTTGGCTGCTTGCTTCAAATTATTAGAGTTCTTTTCTTAGTCTTGCAACAGGAATTCCTAATTGTTCTCTGTATTTAGCAATTGTTCTTCGTGCAATATTATATCCTTTGTCTTTTAGCATTTCTGCCAATACACCATCCGTAAAAGGCTTTTTCTTGCTCTCGTCTTCTATTATGTTTTGAAGTATTTTCTTTACTTCCCTGGTCGATACATCTTCTCCACTATCCGTAGAAAGTGATTCGGAAAAGAATGATTTCAACAAAAAGGTTCCAAACGGAGTTTGAATATATTTTGAATTAGTCACCCTAGAAACCGTAGAAATATCCAACTGTACTACATCCGCAATATCTTTCAATATCATGGGTCTTAGTTTGGTTTCGTCTCCCGTCAAAAAATATTCTCTTTGGTATTTCAAGATAGTTTCCATGGTGCTCATCATGGTGTGTTGCCTTTGTTTAATGGCATCAATAAACCACATAGCAGAGTCTAGTTTTTGTTTAATAAACATAACTGCCTCTTTATCTTGTTTTGTTTTCTTACTCTTGTCGTACGTCTGCAACATATTGGCATACGTGTGACTCACACTCAATTGTGGAGCATTACGAGAATTAAGTATCAAGTTTAGCTCCCCATCTTCTTCCGTCAGTATATAATCTGGAATTACATGCTGTGCCGGCATGCTCGATTCTTTGATCGATCCTGCTGGCTTAGGATTCAATTTTGTAATGATTTCTATAGCTGCTTTCAGCTGTTCTTCATCAAAATTTAATTTTTCTAATATTTTAGAATAATGCTTTTTTGTAAATGCCTCAAATTGGTTTTCTATCAAGTTAATTGCATCCAACAATACTGCTGGTTCCTCTTCGTGTAGGTTTTGTTTTCTCTCCAACTGGATCAACAGGCATTCTTTCAAATCTCTTGCTCCAATTCCTGCTGGATCCAAATCTTGTACTTCGTACAATACTTCCAATATCTCTGGCTCTTCGGCCATAATATTGAACATAAAAGCCAAATCATCCGAAATATTGATCAATTCCCTTCTCAAATAACCCGATTCATCCAAGTTTCCTATGATGTTTTGGGCTATTGTTAACTTTCTTTCGTCTCTTAATCTCAAAGAAATTTGAGCAGTGAGTCTTTCTTGAAAAGTTTTACCTCCCGAAATAGGAATGTTATTTTCCTCTTCTGGGTCTGCATAATTATTAGATTTTGTGCTGTAATGCGACTCACTATCTAGGTAATCACTTACATCAAAATCATCTCTAGAGTCCGACAAATCCTCTGCGTGCTCTTCGTTCTTAAACTCATCCTCCTCTTTCTGTAATCCTTCTTCTAAAGCAGGATTCTCCTCAATCTCATCCTTTATTCTTTGCTCCAGTTCAACCGTAGGCACCTGCAACAATTTCATCAACTGAATTTGTTGTGGCGATAGCTTTTGCGAAAGCTTTTGTGATAAGTGTTGTCTTAACATT
>CAXIAX010000132.1:0-5606 GCA_964021785.1 uncultured Flavobacteriales bacterium | reverse complement strand
CATCAACTTAGCTACATACTTTCCTACAATATCAAATTCTAAATTGACTTTAGAACCTACTTTCAAATACTTGAAAAATGTATTGTCGTAAGTATAAGGAATGATTGCTACTGAGAATGATTTATCCTCTGAATTTACTACAGTAAGGCTAGTTCCATTTACTGTAATTGAACCTTTTGCTACGGTTACATCATCCGAATTGTATTCGAAATAATATTCCCAACTACCGTCCAATTCTACAATTTTGGTGCAAGTTCCCAAAGTATCTACATGCCCTTGAACAATATGACCGTCAAGTCTTGCTCCTATTTTGGTGCATCTTTCTAGGTTTATTGCATCCCCAGATTTTAAATCTCCAATGTTGGTTCTTTTCAGAGTTTCGTCAATGGCTGTAACTGTGTAAGTATCTCCTTCAATTTCTATCACTGTTAAGCAAACACCATTGTGTGCTACACTTTGGTCAATTTTCAATTCCTTAGTTAGGTTAGATTTTACTTTCAAATCTACATTACTTCCTTTTGGAGTAACTGAAACCACTTCTGCTAATTCTTCTATAATTCCTGTGAACATTTTAATTACTCTTTTATAATTCTTTGTTAAAAAGGTTTTGTCATTCTGGACTTGATCCAGAATCTAAAGTTATACTAATTATTTTTGCAGAACACTAGATTCCAAATCGAGTTTGGAATGACAGTTACCAATGTAAATAATTCTTAAATATTTACGTTTTCAATAATAGTTGCATACCCTTGTCCTACTCCAATACACATTGTACACAATGCATATTTCTTATTCGTTTTATTCAACTCGATAGAGGCAGTTTGTAATAATCTTGCTCCTGTCATTCCTAGTGGGTGACCAATTGCAATTGCTCCTCCATTTGGGTTGATTCTTGGGTCGTTATCTGCCAAACCAAGTTCACGAGTACAAGCCAAAGCTTGTGCTGCAAATGCTTCGTTTAGCTCTATTACATCCATATCATCTAGAGTTAATCCTGCTCTCTTCAATGCTTTTTTTGTAGCTCCTACGGGACCAATTCCCATGATTCTTGGCTCTACTCCAAACACTGCCGAAGAAACTATTCTTGTCAATGGTTTTAAGTTGTGTTTCTTTACATAATCTTCAGAAACTATTAATACTGCAGCTGCTCCATCATTCAATCCTGATGAATTTCCTGCAGTTACCGATCCTCCTTCTTTTTTGAAAGCTGGTCTTAGTTTTCCTAAAATCTCCATAGAAGAAGTTGGTTTTACAAATTCATCTTTAGAAAACAAGATTGGATCTTTCTTTCTTTGTGGAATCTCTACTGTCAAAATTTCTTCTGCCAACCTACCATTTTCTTGTGCTTTGGTTGCTTTTTGTTGCGACCAAAGTGAAAATTTATCTTGATCTTCTCTCGAAATATTATATTTCTCCACCAAATTCTCAGCAGTTTCTCCCATTCCGTGAGTACCGTATAATTCTTTCATTTTTGGATTCACAAATCTCCATCCAAAACTAGAATCGTGCATTTGTGCATCTCTACCAAATGGCTTAGATACTTTAGAGATTACCCATGGTCCTCTTGTCATGTTCTCTAATCCTCCTGCAACATACACATCTCCTTCACCATTATTAATGGCTCTTTGTGCATGAACCACAGAACTCATTCCCGAAGCACATAATCTATTCACTGTTTCTCCAGGCACAGAAAATGGCAATCCTGCCAATAATGCACTCATACGAGCTACATTTCTGTTGTCTTCTCCCGCTTGGTTTGCACATCCAAAAATCACATCTTCTATGTCTTCTTTGGCTACTGTAGGATTTCTTTTCATCAATTCTGCTATCACCAATGCTCCCATATCATCTGGGCGAATGGTAGATAATGTTCCTGTGAAATTTCCTATTGGAGTTCTTATTGCGTCTAATATATATGCGTTCATGTTTGTTGTTTATTTTTGATGTACGAATTTACGGAATTTTATGGTAATTTTTATTTCTTACTCGTGTCATGCTGAATTTATTTCAGCATCTTTATTCATTGAAAAATTACCGAAGTTCTAAAGTGAAATATTCTTTGGTATATCCTGAAATAAATTCAGGATGACAGATAAAAATATTTCGACTTAAATCAAGATGTCAGTTGGACAAATTTTAACTCATCAAGTTCAACATTGGTTTTGATAAAAATTTTGAAAAAGGCTCTGCAATTTTATAAGCATCTACCAATTTCTTTTCTAGCCCTTCTTCAAAGATAATATCTGGAGAAAAAGTAGTGTAAACGTAAAACTGCTTATTATAAAGTAAAGGTTGTTTTTCTCCTGCTTCTTGAAACTCTTTGGGTAAACGAACGTTTTTCTGTCCGTTTATAGCTCCAAATACTTTTTTGAATTTCTTCTCATTTATGATTTTATCAAATTCCTCTAAATTATCGGCAATCTCTTCTCTTATTGCCAATAACTGATGTTTATCTGGCCCAAAAACACCCGTGTAAACTCTCACGTGCTCTGGTGTTATCTCAAAATAAATACCTGGATTAACATGGTCCTTTTTTCCCCCTGGAGCAATCGCAGCAGAACGATTCATTTTATAGGGAGTTTTGTCTTTAGAAAAACGAATATCTCTGTTTATTCTAAAAACACAATCTTTGTAAGATACATTAATATTTTTGTCCGTTTTTCGCATTTCATTTATCATTACCGTGACAAAATTATCGAATGGAGTTTTTACACTTTCGTGATAACGTTTTCGGTTTTCATCAAACCAATCTTTGTTATTATTAGGTGCTAACTCTTTGAAAAAATCTAAAAAATCGGGTGTGAAATGTATCATTGGTTATCTATTTTATTAATCTTCTATCTCTATTATCACATCTGCTGCTATTCCATTTTCTGCTAATTTTTCTGGCAAAGTATTCTTTAATTCTTCGGCTACTATTGCATAAACTTCTGCTTCTACCTTTTGCTTTCTTTTTTCTTTAGAAAGCAACCTAGATGCAAACCCCATCAATTTCCCTTTTTCTTGAGCAATTACTTGCTGAGAATTGGTAACGTTTATTTTTAATTTAATATAACCCATAACTAGAAGTTTAGCTGAATATGATGTCCTGTATATTTTCTGATATTGATAACTGTGTTGTCGTCAAAAATAAAATACTGCCCTTTTATACCCATTAGCTTTTTCCTGAATTTAGGAATTTTCTCCAAATTGACACTCGTTACCTTTGTAGGGTATTGCAATACGGGATAATTAATCTCTGTTATTTCATCTTCTTCGGATAAGTATTGGCTCAAATCACTTGGCAAAGTCTCTTCCAATTCCCATTTCACCTCTTCCAAATCTACTCCTGTTAAGATATCATTGGTCAACATTTTACGCCAATTTGTTTTGTCTGTAAAATGTTCTTTTAATGCAACTTCCAATTCTCCTGCCAATCTACGGTAAGGAACCTCAGCCAATATAATTCCAGAACTTGCTCCTTGATCAATCCATCTGTAGGGCAAGTTTTGCCCATTTGTAATTCCTACTTTTACTGCACTAGAAATAGCCAAATAAACGTAATGAGGTACATTATGATATTTCTCTTCCCACTCTACATCTCTTCCTTTCCCTAGGTGAGCCTCACACAGCTCTGGCTTAATAATACAAGGCGAAGCTTGTGGTGCGTTCATAAAACAAGAATAACAAAACCCTTGCGCAAAAGAAGTTTTGGTCTTTTTACCACAAGAAGTACAGTTTATTTGCCCTGAGTAGATAAACTCCACTTCGTTCCCTATCAGTTCGTTTACATGTATTTGTTGTTCTCCCAAATAATAATCGACAGTGTCGTTATCGTAAGAAGTATTCATTTTTTTGAAGTAGAAATCCATTCTCTATTGTTTATTTTTTAGACGGTTTAATGTCCTTGAAATTACAATTTATGAAACTCAATTCCAAGAGAAAATACTCCTACTTACCTTTTATCTTTTTCTTCAAAATCTAAAATGATAGCTTCGTGAATTCCACCTGACACTCTAGTTAAAAAACTCATTTTATAGTAACTTAAATTCGTAGAATACCCTAAAGCTGGTATTCCGTTAAATTTTTTGTTTGGTAAAATAATTGATTTTGTAAATACTCCTTCGTTTGATAGTTTATATACAGCTATTACACCTTCTGATTTTCCTACACTATAATTATATAGGCTATCAGATTTAGGAATGTGATTGTTCTTATTGTCAGAATAAATAAAATATAAATCATTATTTACTTCCTTATAAGCAAAATAAGGGAACATAGATGCATTTCTTGGCAATGTTGTAATTAACTTTTGATTTTTTCTAATTTTGTAGCTTGTTTTATACTTTCCGTTAGGTTTAAATGTAACTATTAATAAGTTTCCATTTTCTATTATATACTTTTTACGTTCTATTCCTTTCTTATTTTTTTTGGTTTGTTGATTAAAATTAAACTGTTGTCCAATCATAATAATATCTCCATTTGTTTTAATTGAAATATCAAAAACTTTAAAATTTTCATCTACTCCAATATCTTCTTTGTTTTTTACTTTTTGCTTTATGCTATTTTTAATAAAATTAGACTCACCATAAAGAAACAGTGAATTTGCAAAGATCTTATTAAAAGATCTTTCTGTTGTAAATTCGACAGGGTCAATAATAAATAAAAAAGAACCTGTAGCGTCTCTGCTTTCATCTATTTGTTCTTCATAAAACCCTCCGACTATCAACTTATTATTCTGATTAAATTGTAACTTTATACTGTTAATTTTATTACTTTCAATTTTAATCTCCTTTTTTAACATGTTGTTCAACAAATTATTAAGAGCAAATAAATAGTGACTCTTTTTACTTATTGTTGAGTCAGTTCTATGAGTTAAAAAAAACAAACTGTTATTTGTATCCGATTGAAAACCGTAAGAATTTTCAATTAATATTTTACTAATTTCTAATTGTTTTGAATTATTTAATAAATCTAAATCCTTATCATAAAAATAAAATCCGCTTTCAGTAATTTGATTGGTCTCCTCATTTTTTGTTTTATACTTAATTAATAAATTAGAGTTATTCAATTCATAAGCTTCAAATTGTGATCTTATTTCATTTCCATACTGTAATGGTATTGTTGTCGTTTTTTTATCAAATTTTAAATTATCCGTATTCAAAGTCTTAATCAAAACGTAAGATTCACTTCGGCCAACATCTCTAACATACAATATTACAGCTAGTTTACTTCCTAACTTTTGTATTGCTACAGAATCAGAATATCTAATATCTAAAGATTTTTGATGAATATTCCTCATTCTTTTATCGTGTTTTCGTAAAAGAAAGCGAAAGGGAGGTTGCCTTTGAGTTGTAACATCCTCTGTCAAAACAAAACTATGATTCCCAACATTTATAAAACTTCTATACTCATCTGTTGCGAAATACTCATTTATTTCGACAACTCTAGAACTTATTTCTTGACCAATAGCGCTAGTTAATATAAATAGTAATGGAAGTATTTTTAATATTTTGATCATGTAAAAATGAATAACAAGAATGGAACAAACAACAAAACTATGTTATAAACTTAATAAAAATCTACATCCATTACAACTCTAGACGACTTAAAATGAGGTTCATTCT
>CAXIAX010000131.1:0-5630 GCA_964021785.1 uncultured Flavobacteriales bacterium | reverse complement strand
TTTTGTAAATTAGCTAATAGGAAATAAGGCACATAAGGCTTCTATTAATGATGGGAATTATGAAGTTGATAACCTAGATACCATTACTGACATTACTAATGATTACTACATTTCTAATAACAATAAAAAGCTAAGAAAGTTTAAACTTTCAAAGTCTTCAATAATTTCTATTTACGATTATGAAACTAATGGAGAATTTAAACGAATTAGTATAACCAATTTCCTTAATAGAAACAAAGACAATGTCGATTTCTATGAGTTATATAATATTAAATTTAATAATGGAAACACATTAGATTTAGAAGAGATTTTTGTTCCGTAAATTAATAAAAACACATTTTCATCCTGAACTCGATTCAGGATCTCACAAAGAATATTTCACGTTAACTTTTGGTAATATTTCAATGAATAGAGATTCTGAAATGAATTCAGAATGACTCGTGTTAGGTTTTACACAGATAAACTCTTAAATCTATCAATCTTCTCGTACCAATCCCCTTTCATTTCAAAAGAAGCATCTGTGGAAGTAATCTTATCGAATTGGGTTTCTAAAATAGAAATCATACGTTCATAATCAGTTTTATTCTTGAGCCAAAAATCTTTATTTACCACCAAAACAGTCATCAATAAATCTCCTTCGTAGAATTTTGCTTTTAGCATCATGTTATCTTTCAATTCAACTATAGCCAAAGCAACAATCTTATTTAAATCAGATTCATTCGAAAGTAAAGATTCTATTATTTGTTCTAATTTCATTTTTTTTATTTGTTCTCGATACTAAATAATTTCCTGTTCAGTCAATTATTTCGCTCGAACTGACAATCACGATTTGTATTTTATAATAAGGGCTGTCATTTCGAGTGTTTTAATCGAATGATAAGGAGAGAAAAAATGTATCGAGAAAGACCCCAGAAAAAAATTTCACTCTTAACTAATTTAAAGTCCGCCTCCATTCTTTGTAGAGTCATCATTATCCCAAACTTTAGGACAACTAGGAATTGTAAGCCAAGAGAATCTTACAGAAAAAATCATTGGATGATAACGCGAATTAAAAGCTCCAAATGTAGATCTTCCTCCCTCCCATTTCCAAGCCGTAAGAATTGGAATTTCTACAGAAGGTATTGCGTACAAATATTCTCCTATTCTAAATCCTATTCCAAATTTATAATGCAACTGTGCTTTTAATCTAGAGGTTTCGTCTTGGTAGGTTCCTACAAATGCTGTTTCGTCATCTGTCTCTAGTTTTTGAGATAGCGCATAATCTACATTTACTCCCAAAGTATTCTGGAAAAAGATATTTTTATTAATTGCCAATACATTATTTGCGTTAAAATGACCTGAAATAGCATGGCTTGTAAAACTCTGAGTATAAGAATTTGTATCTAAAGTAGACAATGTAGTTGTTTCCAAATCATATGTTTGCCCAGACCTCAACATTTTGTAAGCCACTCCATAATCTATGTAGCTCAATAGCTTTCTTGTACTCAACAATCTATATCTTCCTACTTCTAGGTAAGCCCCCACTTTGCTTTGTTGTTTCAAATCCAAAGCCTCATAACTAATTCCATTCTCAGAAAAAGTTGTTTCTGGATCAAAACTCATAAAATTGATTTTTGGAGTAATAGTTGCTCCTGGAGAAATATACCAACCATTATTATTAAGTGCTTGAATAAACGGGGCCATTTTCTGAGGCTTCTTTTTTCCTCCATATCGTTTGTATTGCGAATAAGAAGTAAAGGAAGAAACTAATAAGATAAGTACAATTAGGGATTTTGATTTCATAATGGTAAAACGGAAAAATTATTTTTTTATTTAGAATAGGCTCTTTTTATACTAACCAAGTGTGCAAACATTACTACTGGCACAATGTAACTAGCTAGCCAAATATAAGGAAAATGAAGAATAGCAATATTAGGTTGATCAAATCCTTGCATTTGAAATACAGAAGGAACAGATAAGATAGCATTGACAACTATAGCTATTAATAATCCTAGACAAATCGTATTCCATACTAATACAAAGTAATGAGAGAACCAATCTTTTACGAAATAACCCAGAATGATTAGTGGGGCAGTAATTCCAGCAAAAATATCGAAATTCACTCCTTCAAAAGTCATTAAATAAGGAATTGTTTTATAAACTGCCAATCCCAATAATCCAAATTCTACGGGTATTCTAACTACGTGAACTAGGTATAAAGTTTTTAAATTTATTGACTGTATGTATTCTTTTCCGCTTTTGGTTAAAAACAAAAAAGCCATAAAAATCAAAGTTGGCACTAATGCCAAGCCAAATTTTGGTGGCATTGTAGTAGTATCGGTATAGAATAATTGATGAGCCAACAAACCTTGTAAAGCTATCCACCCCAATGAAATAAATAATACTTTATTGGATTTGTGAGAAGCGATATACAATACAAACAAAGTATAGCACGTACAAACAACAAAAAGTAATGATAAATAGATGGGGATATTATTCATGGCATAAATCCTTTAGTAGAAACTATTCCTATCTTTTTTCCATATAGATACTAGAATAAACCCTGCCAAAGCACCACCAAGGTGAGCCCAGTGAGCAATGTTATCCCATTGAAAATTCCTTACTCCCATAGACAATTCTATAAGCATATAAACAGGAATAAAGTATTTAGCTTTTATAGGAATTGGCAAGAAAATTAGCATTAGCTCTGTGTTTGGGTTATAGTATGCAAAAGCTACTAACACTCCCATTATTGCTCCAGATGCACCTACCATTCCATTCTGATTTGCTAATACGGCTTCCATTCCTGGGATTAAATCTGAAGGATATTTCTTATCAAAACTAATCGTAGATACATATTGCTGAATTTCAAACATTTCATTTGCCGAGTAGTTTTTTATTACACTGTAGTAATCGTAATAATTCAATCCCAATTGCAAAGCCAAAGCCCCTATTGCCGAAACAAAATAAAGGATTAAGAATTTTTTGGCTCCAATTTGTTTTTCTATCACACTTCCAAACATCACCAACCCAAACATATTCATAAATATGTGAGCAAAGCTAGTTCTAGAATGCATAAAAATATGAGTTAATAATTGATGAGGTTGAAACTTACCTGAACCAATATTATATAAAGCAAAATTTTCATAAACCCAAGGCACAGTTAATAATGCTCCATACATTATTACATTAATAATCAAAAGATTTAATGTAATTGGGGGCATATTTCTAAATAAGTTACTAAGCATATTTTTATTTAAATTGTTTTTCTAATTCCGATAAAGTTACGGTTATAAAAGTTCGTTTTCCATTGGGTAAATACTCGGGTTGACCACAAGCAAAAAGTTCATCCGTAAGCTGAGTAATTTCTCTGTTACTTAATTGCTTCCCTTTTTTTATCGACATATTTCTCGCCATAGATCTTGCTACACTTTCTTTGGTATCAAGATTTAATTGGTCTTTGTTATTTTTAAATTGTTCTATGATGTTTTCAAACAATTTCTGATAATCCTTTTCTTTGTTATCTGCAGGAATTCCGTTTATTGAAATTGTGTTTTTTCCAAACTCCGATATATCAAAACCTATTACTTTCACTTCGTCCCATATCTCTCTTAATATAGCAAAATTGGATGAAGAAAACTCAATTTGTATGGGAAACAACTCCTGCTGAGAGAAGTTAACTTGGCTCTCTAAGGAAGCTATAAAACGCTCATATAAGATTCTTTCGTGGGCTCTTTGTTGGTCTATCAATACATATCCCGACTTAAGCTGAGAATAAATGTAACGGTTGTGTATCTGAAAAATTTTCTTTTCCGTTTGCACATCCATCAATTCATTTACCTCCTCTTCTCTTTCGTCTAAATTTTCGAAACTGATAGAGGTATTTTCCTGATACATATTATCCAAAGCTCCAATTTGACTTGGTTCTGGTTTAAAAAACGGTTTAGAATATGAAGGAGAATATCCTTTTTCTTTACTTGTTTCTTTATCAAAGGGATTAAAATTTGGATTCACTTTTATCTGAGGAATCTTTATTTCCTGCCCTGCTGTTGGTGGCTCTACATTAAAACTAGTTTCTTGCTCAAAATCAAGCGAAGGTGCTACTTGGTATTTTCCAATGGATTGTTTTACGGCCGAATTAAGAATAGCGTAAATTGCTTTCTCATCTTCAAATTTTATTTCTGTTTTGGTAGGATGAATATTAATATCAATACTAGCAGGATCTATTTCCATGTATATGAAATAAGACGGATAACTCTTATTGGCTATCAAATCTTGGTAGGCTTGCATCACTGCAAAATGCAGGTATCCATTTTTTATATATCTTTTGTTGACGAAGAAAAATTGTTCTCCTCTTGTCTTTTTAGCGTAATCTGGCTTACCAATAAACCCGGTTAGATTCATGATAGAAGTTTTTTCATCTAAAGGAACTAGCCTTTGATTAAAATTCTTTCCAAACACACCAACAATCCTTTGTCTTAAAGTTCCTACAGGAAGATTAAATGTTTCTGCTCCATTGTTTATCATCTGAAAAGAAACTTCTGGATGAGTCAATGCCACTCTTTCAAATTCATCAATAATGTGACGAGTCTCTACTTGGTTTGATTTTAAAAAGTTTCTTCTTGCAGGAATATTAAAAAACAAATTTTTAATCGCTATAGAAGTTCCATCCTTTGTCTGAACAGGTTCTTGGGTAGTAATTTTACTTCCCTCAATTTCTATTTTGGTTCCTAGCTCTTCCGAAATCATTTTAGTTTTCATCTCTACCTGAGCAACTGCCGCAATAGATGCCATTGCTTCTCCTCTAAACCCCTTGGTACGAATACTAAATAAATCTTTGGTATCTGTTATTTTTGAAGTAGCGTGACGTTCAAAACACATACGTGCATCCGTTTCGCTCATCCCACACCCATTGTCAATTACTTGCATCAAAGTCTTTCCTGCATCTTTTATTATCAATTGTACAGAAGTTGCTCCTGAATCGATAGAGTTTTCTAGCAACTCTTTTACAGCCGAGGCAGGCCTTTGCACCACTTCTCCTGCTGCTATTTGATTGGCTACAGAATCTGGTAAAAGTTTTATTAAATTTGACATGAATGGGTTTAGCAATTATTACCGTAAAAATACGGTTTTTAGTTTTTAGTAAAAAGGATTTAGGGATTAGTTTTTAGGGGAAGTTTACGTTAAGAAAATCTGTTTCCCAAAGCCACTTCTCGATACAAATTTGATTCTCACTGATGTTCGATTCAAATCCACTCGAAATGACAAGATTGTAGTAATGAATTGTAAATCGTTATTGTTAGTTCCAGTGATTTTATCTCGATTTTCTAGGGATAAAATTGTATCGAGAACAAACCGACTGAGTTGCTCTAAAAAGCATACCCAACTCCAGCAGAAAAAGTCAATCCACTTTGTCGTAATCCATCAAAATGGTAATCCTGACCTTTATGAAACCATTGTTTCTTCCACATTTTAGATGAGATATCATAATCGTATTGAGCGATAAATGAAATACAAATTTTAGCAATATTAACCTTTGCCACCAAACCAACATAAGGTGCAATTGTCATGTTCTTCATTTTTCTGTTTTCTTCGTCTACTAATTTTAATCTTCCTACTTGGATACCTTCAGAAATAAATAAACCGAAATT
>CAXIAX010000130.1:0-5666 GCA_964021785.1 uncultured Flavobacteriales bacterium | reverse complement strand
GGATGTTTGTTGAATGACAGTGTAATGGTTACTTTATTTAATGACTCAATGAGTATTTCGCCAGATACAACTATTTGTTTAGGAAGTAATTTGACTTTGTTCTCTTCAGGTGGGGGTAGTTATTCTTGGGACTTTGATTCAACTTTATCGGGTAACTTAAGTTCAGCTCCACTAGTTTCTCCAACAACAGCAACTAATTATAAGTTGACGGTTGTTTCTTCAAACGGGTGTATACTAAAAGATAGTGTAACAGTAGCTTTATATGACGAAGTAACAGGAGTAAGCCCGGCTACTATAATTTGTCCAAATGATACGACTTTAATTTCTGCTTTTGGAGGAAGTGCTTATGTGTGGAGATCAGAATCTAGTCTTTCATCTCCAACCAATAGCCATACGAGAGCTTTTCCAAAGTTTACAACTCAATACCAAGTTAGAATTACAACACCAAGAGGATGTGTGGTTTTTGACTCTGTTTTGGTTTCTGTAGATACAAATAGAATTAATCCTTTAGTATCTGGAGATACTTTAGTTTGTGCTAGTAAAAATGTTGTTTTATCAGCATCAGGAGGTTCTTCTTACTTGTGGTCTCCCGCTATGTTTGTGTCTTCACCAACCGATTCAGCTACCTTAGCAACACCATTAAGAAGTACTACGTTTTATGTAGATATCTCTAATAGATGTTACTCAGTAAGGGATTCAATGTATGTAACAGTTGCGGGTAATAATTCTATTGTTGTTCCTGATGATACAATTTGTCCAGGAACTGTTACTAATATTGTTGTTTCGGGTGCAGTAAGTTACACCTGGAAATTTGATAATTCTATTCTGTCAGGAATAAACAGTTCTAATCTGGCAGTTCAGCCCACAGAGCCTACCAGGTATAAGGTTATGGCTGTAGATGGTTTTGGATGTTTAGATTCTGCTTCCGTTTTGATAGATTTATTTGATGAGCCAGTTATTGATGCAGGAAGTGATCAAATTATTGAATTAGGTGAATCGGCTATATTAAAAGCAACAAGTGGTCCTGGAATTATAAAATGGATGCCGTCTACTTCATTGTCTTGCGAAACGTGTAGAGTTACTCAGGTTTTTCCTCAGGCTACCACAACCTATCAAGTTCAATTAACAGACAACAAAGGGTGTAAGAGCTCAGATGAAGTTCAGGTGCAAATAGGAGGTGTGTTAAGGTTGCCCAATTCATTTACACCAAATGGAGACGGAACAAATGATGTTTTTCATGCTGTAGGCGAAAATATTACGACATTCAAAATGCAGATTTTTAACAGATGGGGAGAATTAATTTTCGAATCAAATGATATAGAAAATGGATGGGATGGAACTCACAAAGGGGTAATGAGTAAAGTTGATACTTATGTATGGACAGTAACTTATTCTCACCTTACAAAATCAACTACTTTATTGAGAGGACACGTGAACTTAATTAGATAAAGTCTTCTTTTTTCATGTTCAACCATGAAAGAGCAGATTTGTGTAATAAGTTTTCTTTGGTTTTTTGTTCCAAATCAAATTCTCTTATCAGTTTTCCTGGTTGTAATTCACCTAAAGGAAAAGGATAATCAGACCCCAAAGCAATTTTGTCTGAACCTATTAAATCCATCAAGTAATTTAAGTTTGGCTCGTCATGAACCAATGAATCTAACCAGAATTTACCTAAGTATTCTTTTGGCGAAACATTGTTGTCAATCGCACATAAATCAGGTCTTACATCAAATCCGTGTTGAATTCTTGAGATTGTAGCAGGGAAAGATCCTCCTCCGTGAGCAAAGGCTACACGCAAGTTTGGTAATCTTTCAAACACTCCTCCAAAAATCATAGAACAAATTGCTAAACTAGTTTCAGCAGGCATTCCTACTAACCAAGGTAGCCAATATTTTTCCATTTTAGATTTAGACATCATGTCCCACGGGTGAACAAATACCGCCATGTCCATTTCTTCACAAGCTTGGAAGATTGGAAATAAATTAGCGTCATTCAGGTTCCAATCGTTTACGTGAGAGCCAATTTCTATTCCTTTTAGTCCAATTTTTTTACACCTAGCAATTTCCTTTATAGCCATTGCAGGATCTTGCATAGGAACAGTTCCTAGTCCTACAAATCGTTTTGGGTATTTTTCTACAATACCAGCAATGTGATCGTTCAAAAACATGGAAACATCCAAGCAATCTTTAGGCTTAGCCCAATAAGAAAACATAACAGGGACGGTAGATAAAACTTGCACATTAATGTGTTGTGCGTCACACTCTTTCATTCGTGTTTCGGCACTCCAGCAATTGTCTTCTATTTCTCTAAAAAACTTATCATCCATCATCATTCTTGCGCAGCAAGGTTTGTGATGATCCAAATGAATAAATCCTCCGTATCCAAATTTTTGTTTAAAATTTGGGATGTCTTTTGGTAAGATATGCGTGTGAATATCTATACTTAATATGTCTTCGGCTTTTGTCATTTTATAAAAATCTTTCGTCAATATCCATTACGTGATTACAGTTTGTGCACGTTCTTTTTTCTTCAGAATTATAAAATTCTTTAAACCTAGATTGAAAATCTGTTTCGATATTTTCTTGAGTAAAATAGGTTTCGTGCAATTTGTTATTGCAATTGTCACAAAACCAAAGTAGCCCATCTTTCATGTCGGTTCCTTTTCTCACTCTTTCTATCACCAATCCTATAGAATTAGCAGACCTTACTGGGTTGTGAGGAATTTTTCCTGGCAACAAAAACATCTCTCCTTCTTTAATAGGGACTTCTACTTTTTCGCCATCCACTTGCACAGTTACCAAAATATCACCTTCCAATTGATAAAACAATTCTTCGGTTTCGTTAAAATGGTAGTCTTTACGTGCATTAGGTCCACCCACAATCATTACAATGAAATCTCCAGCTTCTACATATAAATTTTTATTTCCAACAGGAGGTTTAAGTAAATTCCTGTTTTCATCTATCCATTTTTGTAAGTTAAAAGGAGCTGCAATTTTCATAATAATTGGTTTAGTTTTCTGAATTTTTAAATGTAAGAAAAATAGAGGGATTTTCTAAAGACTTTTCCCTGTAAGAGTATTAAATCTTGCAGGAATTAATTTAATCAAGGGTACTTAGGAAATTTCTTAAAATTTCTTTCTCTCTTTTCTAAAAATGCATCTCTTCCTTCTTTTGCTTCGTCTGTTCCGTAGGCAAGTCTAGTTGCTTCACCAGCATATACTTGTTGTCCCACAAGACCATCATCAATTAGGTTGAATCCAAATTTCAGCATTTTGATTGCAGTAGGGCTTTTTGTCATTATTTCTTGAGCCCAGTCGTAAGCTTCTTGCTCCAATTCATCATGAGGAACAACTTTGTTTACCATTCCCATTTCAAATGCTTCTTGTGCTGTATAATTAGCTCCCAAAAAGAAAATTTCTCTCGCTCTTTTTTGCCCCACTTGACGAGCTAAATAAGCTGAACCATATCCTCCATCAAAACTAGCTACGTCTGCATCTGTTTGTTTAAAAATTGCATGTTCTTTACTAGCCAAAGTTAAATCGCAAACCACATGCAAACTGTGACCACCACCCACTGCCCATCCTGGAACAACAGCAATTACCACCTTATTCATGAATCTGATTTGCCTCTGAACATCCAGAATATTAAATCTATTTACTCCATTTTTTCCTTTGTAACCTGTAGTAGATCTTACTCTTTGGTCTCCACCAGAACAAAATGCCCATCCTCCATCTTTTTTAGAAGGTCCTTCTCCTGTAATTAATACAACTCCAATTTCTTGACTTTCATGGCAAATGATTAAAGCTTCCCATAATTCATCTACAGTTTTTGGAGTGAATGCATTTCTGCATTCAGGCCTATTGAAGGCAATTCTTGCTACTCCATTCAAAGTTTTGAAAGTGATTTCTTCGTATTCTTTTTCTGTTTTCCAGTTCAGTTCAGCCATTGGTTATTTTCTTTTTATTGTAATTGAGGTAAAGATAAGAAGTATTAGATAAATAGTTTCTTCTAGGTTGCAAAGATTAGACATTCGGATTTGGATTTTGAATAAAATAGAAGTAATTAACTAATAGATTTATCTTAAGATTAAATTGATAGTTTGATTTTAGTTTCGTTCTTCACTTGTTTTATCACAAATGAGCTTTGTATGTTAGATACAATTTCGAGTAAGGCCATTTTGTGAAGAACAAATTCTTGGTATTCGGACATATCGCGAAGTAGCATTTTTAATATCAAATCAGGACTTCCAGTAATGTAGGATATCTCCATAATTTCATCCTGACGATTTATGAATCGTTCAAACTCCTTGAAATAAGCTTATTGATGCTTTACTAAAGTAACTTGACAATAAACAGTTAGTTTTTTATGATTTTTTTACTGAATGTTTTGTTGTCAATTTTTAATTCCAAAAAATATATTCCTTTAGGAAGTTCATTAAGTATTAGTTCTGTCTTATTCATTGTGGTTAGTACGATTTTTCCGTAAATATCGTATACCTTTGCTTCAATATCTTGATAATTGAAATCGATTTTTATTCTAATTATATTATCTGTAGGATTGGGATAAATACTAGGTTCATTTATTCTGTTCACTAAATTCTCGTTTATACTTACTGCAGCACAAATATGGGTAGGAGAAAAGTTAGAATCTGCCCATTCATTAAAATCAGTTATTAAACTATCGTAGGTGTGATATTGAAATTCATAAGGCCAGGGTTCAATATAGCGTATGTTTAGATGTTTTGCTTGCGAAAAAATGGTGCTGTACAAACTGTCTTTAAATCTATGGTTTTGATCAGATCTTCCAATGATTTGTGCATATTTATCTCCTTCAAAATGATAAATGAAATCTATTAAGTTGGGCTGATAAGTTGTTTTTCCAGAAATCCACCACATGCCTAACCCAACTCTATCACAAAGACTAGGGTCATTAAAAAAGCCATTCATGAGGGTTGCAGGTACCAATGTGTCGTGGTCAATTTCGTGTACTTCAAAAACAATAGGTTTGTCTGGAAAAGCATTGGCAAAATTGTAAGTTGTAGTTCGTGCTGCATCAATCCATTTCTGGTTTGTAAATCCATCAGTAGCAAAGGTTGTCATGTTCACTCCGTTCAAATGTCCTTCTACACCATTTGTCGTCATTTGGCTTACATAAACATGCGATAAATGGGTGTCAGAGGCAAATTGAATTCCTATTTCGGTAATTAATTCTGTCATTTTTTGTTCGCAAATAGAATCCCACCAAAGAGGTAATCGCAATGTTTGGCTTTGATACACAAAGCTATGATATCCTGCATTTAACGAGTCAATTAGCCAGTCTGGACTACCGAATGCACCTGCAGGAATAGCTAAAGAATATTTTAATCCGGCAGCTTTTACAGTATTAATTTTATTAATTAAGGTAGAAAAATTATAAACTCCAGGAGTTTGCTCTATGTTTTTCCAGGTTTCCGTTAGTAAAACTCCTCTGGCTTCTACGTGAGAAAGAACAGCTGAATTAGTTCCGTTTGTTCCTGCAAAACAACCAATAGGTTTGGTAATAGTTTGTGAAAAAGTAGGTTTTGTAAGTACTATTAAAACAAGAAGAAAAATTAGTTTATTCATTTTACACTTTTCTTATTTTGTACGGAAATGTGCGAAAACAGTTGCTTGAAATTTACTTAATTT
>CAXIAX010000129.1:0-5754 GCA_964021785.1 uncultured Flavobacteriales bacterium | reverse complement strand
TCTCCACAAGTTGTACTGCAAAGAATAGATATAGGAATAATTGCACAACCTAATTCATGCTCACAAGTAGAACAAGAACTTGCACTATAATAGGATTTAACGGCAATAGTATCTGTTTCATTAGGAGTACAACTGGCACAATTTGGTTCTAATCTTACGATTAGTTTTCCTTGAGTTAAATTATAAAACCCACTTTCAAATTTCACTTCTATTGTATTCCCAAAATTATTAATATTTGCCAATGTTGGGCTAATTTTTACTCCTGCTGAATTTTCTAGATAAATATTTGAAACTGCCTTTGTAAAAGTCATACAAGCTGGCTTTGTAATTTCATACCTCAAATAATCTGTAGAACTTTGTTTAGGAATATTGAAATAAGAGTTATTAATAGCAAATTCAAACTTTGTAAGTCCTGATGTACTTGTTACTTGAGAAGTAGATGACCCCGGTAATATTTCGTGTCTTAAATCTCTGTCTCCATACCCTACTTTCCCTACATGTTCATTGTAAGTTACATCACATCTATTGTGGTAAACAATGTTGTATCCCCAATCATACATATTGATGTTATCATTTGTACAAACGGTATTACAACAAGTTTTCACATTCCATCTTACAACTATTTGTTGCCCAAAATAAACTTTTGAAATATTTATTTTAAATCTTCCTACTGAATTGGTTCCTGCTGCAGCACATAGTGCACTATTATTTGCAGTGGTACTAACCACAGTAAAAGGAACTGGATTTGAAGTACTTAAATCAAAAACTACTAAAGAAGAAAAATCAATTACTGTTAAAAAGTTTGCTGAAAATCCATTTACACCTTGAAATATATCAATAGAAACATCTTTTGCAGAATCTATAGCGTTTGCCGCAAAATTCTGAATTGTTAATCCCATACGAGAAAAAGGAGATGCAGTAGCTCCATAACAAACTGAGGTATC
Source organism: uncultured Flavobacteriales bacterium (assembly GCA_964021785.1). Lineage (GTDB taxonomy): Bacteria > Bacteroidota > Bacteroidia > Flavobacteriales_D > CAJJDF01 > CAJJDF01. The sequence continues at coordinate 4,810 of CAXIAX010000129.1, read as the reverse complement.
TACAAAAGGGGTAATTTTCAACTTTGGAGAACTAGATGGAAATACAATTCTATTTTCCGTGTTCTCTGTCTGACAAATATCTGTTCCACACCCCCAATAAGCACTATAATCGGTAACAAGGTTTACACAATTCAAAATAACTACTGTTTCTCTGAAAGTAATTTGTTCTCCTGGATCAAGAAAAGTATCAAAATTACCTATTGAAGTAAAATCTACCCCACCAAATGCAATTCTATGACTTGTTGCAGTACCTGTTGCTGTTCCTAAGTTATAACTTATAAAATCCAATGAATTGGTGTGGTCTGAAGTGAAGAAAACAGTATCTAATGGAGATGTCCCTCCATTTTTTATCGTGATAAATCTGTCTATTTTGTCTCCAATTTGAGGATTAGCAAGGTCATAATTAATAATAGTGGCAAACTTATAACTTCTTTCTGTTATTTGTAACACTGGGTAATTTACCACCAAAGGGGCAAATGTATAATTTCTATATTGTCTTACTCCAGTATTTTTTTGAGTAAATTCTGCATCCATTAATACTTCAAAATTTCCTCCTGAAGCACCCAATTCATACACTCCACAACCTGCAGTAATATCAAAAGCCATAGTAATCACTTGCTGAGATGCAATTGTATCAAAACGAACCTTTACAGTTGAATCTGTAGAAGAAACAATTGTAGTTCCTCCACCACCAGTAAAGTTACCTGCATAAAATACACCTGTAGGTAATTTATATTCAAGCGTACAAAGTGATAAAGTAAAAGGAGAAATATTATCTATAGAAACTGAGTAATTCTCTGGAGTTGCCTCACATGCGTATAACTCAACAGGATCTCTAAAAGTAGAGGCTGTTGTTCTACCTGGAGATGAAATATCTAGGTATTGTTGAGAAAATATAGTGCTAAAACTAGCTATAAATAGCATAGTTAATAGTGTGTTAGTTAATTTAGTCAAATTATATTTTTATGTTGTACTTCTTGAAGTACGTATTTTTACTTAAATAGTTGCGTTTTTCAATTAACAAAAATACACTATTTATTTTTTGCGCTCAACCCTAGCACCATTCATTGCTTAAAGCGCCAAATTTAGTCCTTTAAAAAACTATTTATAAAAGGTTTTTTTATCTTTAACAAAAAATTGACATAATTAACGATTTAACAAAATGATTGAAATTGCTAAGATTAGAAATAATCACCAAGAACTTACAGAAAAATTAAAGGTTAAAAACTTTGATGCTAAGCAGATAATTCAAGACATACTTGATTACGACAAAGAAAAGAGAGAAATACAGGTTGAGAGTGACTCATTATTAAGTAAGAAGAATAACTTAACAAAGGAGATAGGAAATTTATACAAAAGTGGAAAGGCAGAAGAAGCAAATAAATTGAAAGCAGATACAGTTACTTTCAATGATAAGATTGCAGTTTTAAAAGAAAAGTTTAATACGCTAGACAAGAAAATTACGGATCTATTATACTTAATCCCTAACGTTCCAAACAGCTCTGTACCAACAGGAAAAACTCCTGAGGATAACGAAACAATATATGAACATGGAGAGATTGTTTCTTTGCATGATAAAGCTGTTCCTCACTGGGATTTGGCTGATAAATATGACCTTATTGATTTCGATTTAGGGGTAAAAATAACAGGTGCAGGTTTTCCTGTGTATAAAGGGAAAGGAGCGAAATTACAAAGAGCTCTTATTAACTTCTTTTTGGACGAAGCTGAAAACAGTGGATATAATGAAGTAATCCCTCCACTTTTAGTTAATGAAGCATCAGGTTATGGCACAGGACAATTACCTGATAAAGAAGGACAAATGTATCACTCTACAGTAGACAATTTCTACTTAATACCAACTGCAGAAGTTCCTGTAACAAATATTTTTAGAGATGTAATCTTAAGAAAAGAAGATTTCCCTAAGAAATTAACTGCATATACTCCATGTTTTAGAAGAGAAGCGGGAAGTTACGGTAAAGATGTGAGAGGACTCAACAGGTTGCACCAATTTGACAAAGTTGAAATTGTTCAAGTTCAACACCCAGATAATTCTTACAAAGCTTTGGATGAAATGGTGGAACACATTAAATCTTTATTAGAAAAACTTGAATTACCATACAGAATCTTAAGACTTTGTGGTGGAGATTTAGGATTTACAGCTGCCATTACGTATGATTTTGAAGTATACTCTATCGCTCAAGACAAATGGCTTGAAGTTAGTTCTGTCTCAAACTTTGAAACCTACCAAGCTAATAGATTAAAACTAAGATTTAAGAATAAGGAAGGAAAAACAGAGTTAGCACACACACTAAACGGAAGTGCTCTTGCGTTACCAAGAATAGTAGCTGCACTGTTAGAAAACAATCAAACTGAAAGTGGAATTAACATTCCTAAAGCATTAATACCTTACACAAGGTTTGAAACTATAAATTAATTATGAAACAACTATTTATTCTAATTACGGCTGTTTTGTTATTTTCTTGTACCGAAAAAACTGAACAAACGTCTAAATACAAAACCTATATCTCTGAAATTAACGAGTTAAATAACTCCTTAGATTCTAATTATAGAATATTTTCTGAAATAAACACTGATTCTTTAAAATCTATCATGAATACGGCAAATGAAAAACATGCCAAAGCAAAAGAGGTGTACAAATCTGATACGATTGACTCTAGATTTGAGGAAATTATGCTAACTGCAAGAGGTGGTGTCTACAAAAAAATGAAGCAATATTTGGTAGATCATGGAAAAGTAAATGATGAGTACGAATATACTTCTAACCAAGTAAAGACGTTAAAGCAAAATTTAATTCACGAAAAACTTAGTGAAGAAGATGCGTCTACTTTCACTCAGCAAGAGAAAAATTCTATGCTATTATTGAACGGAAAAATCTCTGAATTGAAATCTATTTCTGACCACACCTTTAACTCTTTTGGAAAATTATTTTTTCAATTGGATTCAATAATCGAATTTCATGAAAAACAATAATGCTCTTATCAAAGTCATACAGGTAATTTGTATTTCTCTTTTTCTATCCTTACCAGGCAAGATATATGCTCAGAGTACTGATTTAGAAATGGCTAAGTACTATTACAGCAATGGTGATTTTGAAAAAGCAAAATTGTATTACGATAAATTGTATCAAGAAAACCCTACACCTTCCCTCTTTGCCGAATACCTCAATACTTTGGTAGAATTAGAGGAATATAAAGAGGCTGAAAAAATCACAAAAAAGCAAATAAAAAACGAAAGGTTTGGTGCTTTTTACAAAGTGAAACTAGGTGAACTGTACGAAAAACAAGGTCAAACAGAAAAAGCCGAAAATTACTACAATGGATTGATAGATGATTTTGGGAGTAAGAATAACCCAGGAGAATTCAATTTATTGACTGGAGAATTTATGAAACTATTGAAATATGATTTAGCCATAAAAACGCTAGAAAAATGCGATAAAGTTCATCCAAAATCCAACAATAATATTTCTATTGCCAATTTGTACGGATTAAAAGGAAATCACGAAAAAATGATTGACTCTTACCTAGAACAAATAGACAGAAACCCGAGAGATATAAATAGAGTAAAAGCTTTTTTACCCCGTTCTATCAATTTTGAAGAAGACGAAGAAAAAGTAGACTACTTAAGAAAAAGTCTATTGAAAAAAGTTCAAAAAAATCCTGAAAACGAATCCTATTACGATCTATTAATATGGATGTTTCAACAACAAGGAGATTTTGAATCGGCATACATTCAAGTGAAGGCATTTGATAAAAGAACCAAATCTAAAGGTGAAAAAATCTATAAATTTGCCGAATTGTGCATGTCTAACAAAGAATATGACATAGCTATTGAAGCTTATGACCATGTTATTAATACGGAGAATGAAATCAATTATTTTGCTATTTCATCCAAACAAAGAATTCTTACGGCTTTGCAAAATAAGATTTTCTCTAATGCCAATTATACAAAAGCCGATTTAGAAAATTTAAAATCTAGGTATTTAAAAACTCTGTCGCAAATAAATGAAATAGACGACAAAGCACCAGTACTAGAAGGACTTGCTTACTTAGAAGGATTCTATTTGCACAATATAGATACTGCCGAACTTATTTATGATCAACTACTCTCCTATCCTGGTATGTCGCCAAAGCAAGTTGCCATGAACAAAATAAGACTTGGTGATATTTACATGTTGAAAAACGAAATATGGGACGCTTCTTTATTGTACATGCAAGTTGAAAAACAATTTAAACATGATATTATTGGTTCGCAGGCAAAATTCAAAAACGCAAAATTGTATTATTATAGTGGAGATTTTGAATGGTCGCAAAACCAATTGGATGGACTAAAAGCATCAACCTCTAAGTTAATAGCAAATGATGCGATTGACCTATCGCTATTGATTACAGATAACTACAACATGGATACTACGGTAGCAAATATGATACAGTTTGCACAAGCCGATTTATTAATATTTCAGAATAAGTTAGACGAAGCTTCTACAAAACTAGACTCCATCAATGAGAGAGATCCAAACCACAGCTTATCTGATGAGATTTTATTCAAACGCTATGAAATAGCTTATAAAAAGCAGAATTTTGAAAAAGCTAAGAATTATTTAGAGAAAATTATTAGTAATTACTCGGAAGATATTTTGGCTGACAATGCTATTTTTAAACTGGCAGAATTGGAAGAAAATCAATTGAATAATCCTAAAGCAGCCTTTGCTCTTTACGAAAAATTATTATTCGATTATCCTGGAAGTCTATTTGTAGTTGAGGCCCGAAAAAGATACAGAAAATATGCTGAG
>CAXIAX010000128.1:0-5835 GCA_964021785.1 uncultured Flavobacteriales bacterium | reverse complement strand
ATAAGAGAAGTTACTACTTGTATTTTACACACAAGTTTGGCTAGTAATATGCAAAGTAATGCTAAAAGTAATGGTGTAATGTTAGGCGATAATGTGAAAAATAATACTGATACACCATTTTATTCTCCTGTTTGTAATCGAACTAATATTGAAAGTGATAGATATATTTTTCGTAATTCTGAAGACAATTTCAATTACACTCAATATGATTTTAATTGGATTCAATATCTAAAACAGCAAGATTTTGTAGCAACTGATTTAAATGGGAATTTATCAATTAAACGAAAATTAGCTATTACTGATAGGATTCCTCAGGACATAATACCGATTGCTAGTCAAAACAAGCCATATTTCAAAGGTTAATTATGGTTGGTACAGTACTCAAAAAAGATTTAGAAAAAGTTTTATCTACTTTTCCTAAGCTTAAATTTTGTAAGAACAAAAATCTTAATTTTTTAAAAGGTGAAATTGATATTTTTGATTCAAATGGTGTTTACTGGGATTCATTTACTATTGCAATTGTTATCCCGAAAAACTATCCAAACGCAGTGCCAGGTGTTATTGAATTAAGTAAAAACATTGAGCGAATTGATGAGAGACATATTTCTGAACATGGAGAATGTTGTTTGGATATTACACATGAACTTCTTTATCAAGCAAGAAGTGGTATAAAAATAATAGATTTTATTAAAAATTCTGTTTACCCTTATTTTGCTAATCAACTTTTCTTTTTAAGCCAAGGAAAATATGCTAACGGTGAATATGCTCACCATTTTAATGGTGTAAAACAATTCTATAAAGAAAAACTAGGACTTGATGATATACCGCTTATCATTAAAATATTAGAGTTAATTATTATAAATAAAGTTCCTTCTAGAAATTCAATTTGTCCTTGTGGGGAAAAAAAAATTAAGTATTGTCATGATTCACAAATTGAATTTTTAAAATCTGTGGGTAAGACTCAAATTAAAAGTGATTTAATGGAATTTAGAAAAATTTTATCATCCTAAATTTTTTAAGATATTTTCCCTAGGTTTTAAATATTTCTTTGTATATTTATTTCATGGTTCATATATTTCCATATCGATTATCAAGTCTTTTAATGGCTGTATTTATCTTAATTTCTTCAACAGGAATGAGTTTGAATATCCATTATTGTGGGGATGAGCTATATGATTATACATTTATTGGACAAGCTGACTCATGTAAAGTTGATGATTCAAACAAAAATGATCACTCTTCAAAAATCAAAGATGCAGGATGTTGTTCTTTTGACCATTTCAAAATAGAAACTTCTGACAATTATAAGTTTTCTGATTTTGACAAGGAACTTAATCTAAATTTTGATTTAACTTTTACTAAAATATTCACTAAGTCTTTAATAGATGATTCTATTTTTTTAGTTAATAATAGAATATACCCTCCACCAGGCAAGATAAAGACAAATAATATTTATCTTAAAATAGAATCATTACTTATTTGATTTATTAATTTATCTAGCTATCCATATTTTGGATAAACCTATTATAATTAATAACGTACACCTACTTCTAGGTGTGTAAATCAAATAAAATGAAAAAAAATATACTATTATTTGCATTGTTACTTTCAGGTATTGTAACAGTTGCTCAAACAAAATTAAGTTTAAAAATCAACCACAAACTAGGTTCTTCTGCCTTTGCATATAATGCGGCACATACCAATAATTTAGGAAATTCCCTAGACATAAATAGACTACAATATTATTTAACTGTAGTTTCAATTACTCATGATGGAGGAACAGTAAAGAACATTGATAAAGTAATATTAGTTGATGCCAATACTAATGTATTAGACTCTTTAACTTCAATGATCATTACTACGTTAGAAAGTGTGACAATTGCGGTAGGTGTAAAATCTTCACTTAATCATTTAGACCCATCAACTTACAGCTCTTCGCATCCATTAGCACCTAAATCTCCTAGTATGCATTGGGGTTGGACTCCTGGATATAGGTTTGTAGCTTTAGAAGGGAAGGGAGGGGTTTCAAGACCTTCACAAGTTTATGAAATACACTCTTTAGGAGATGTAAGCTATTTTAATACAACTATTACAACTGCGGGAGTAACTAACTCAGGAGAAAAGATAATTGAACTAAATGCTGATTATCTTGAGGCATTAAGAGACATTGATGTAACTTCTGGAATTCTAGAACATGGAGAAACTTCTACAAATAAAAAGATGTTATCAAATTTTAGAGATTTCGTATTTACTTCAGTAGAAGGAAACCCTTCTGTAGGGATTGAAAAGATTGCTGAAAAACAGATTCAATTCAACATATCTCCTAATCCTACAAAAGTAAACCAACCTATAACTATTGATTTTGAAGAAGATATAAAAAATGCTTCTATAATGATTGTTGATATTAAAGGGAGAATTGTTCTACAACAAAAAATAAATTCTAAAAGAACTGTTTTAACAAATTTAGAGCAAGGAATTTACATTTGTTCTATAAAGAGAGAGGAGGAAATTCTTGGAAGTAAAAAACTTATTGTAACTAAATAAAAAATATATTATGAAAAAGAACACAATATTAATTGTAGTCATTTTCGGTATAATATATTTTACCTCTTGTAAAAAAGAAGAAGATACAATACCGAGTAATGTGGAATACGATACTACTAAATATAGTTTGAATTACGCGGGTTTAACTCCTCCCAATATTCCTGTAGATAATCCTTTAACTGTGCAAGGTGTAAAACTTGGAAGAATGTTGTTTTACGACAAAAAACTTTCAGGTGATGGAACTTTGGCTTGTAGTTCATGTCATGCTCAGGGAACAGGGTTTTCTGATACAAATAGATTTTCAATAGGAATACAAGGATTACCTGGAGGAAGACAAGCAATGGCAACTGTGAATATGTTATGGAATTCAAACCAGTTTTTCTGGGATGGTAGAGCAAATTTATTAAGAGACCAAGCTCTCTTACCGATTCAGGATCCGCTTGAAATGCATGAAACTTTACCAAATGTAGTTTCTAAACTAAATTCATCTCAAACCTATAAAGATCAGTTTTTTAGAGCGTTTGGTTCAGATGAAATTAATTCGTTAAAAGTTTCAAAAGCTCTTGAACAGTTCATGAATTCTATTGTATCTAACAATAGTAAATATGATAAAGAAGAAAGAGGTGAAGTAACTTTTACTGCTTCTGAGCAAAGAGGAAAGGACTTATTTAATGAAGAGTATAATCCTTTTTTTCCAGCAACATCTGGAGCTGATTGTGCACACTGCCATTCAGGACCTAACTTTGAAAATGACAGGTATATGAATAATGGTTTAGACTCAGATGCTGGAATGGCAGATGATGGAAGAATGGATGCTACAACTGATCCTGTTGATAAAGGTAAATTTAAAGTTACTTCTTTAAGAAATATTGAATTAACACCACCTTACATGCATGACGGAAGATTTAGCACTCTTGAGGAAGTTGTTGATCATTACAACAGTGGACTTGTTTATTCTTCTACTATTGATCCAGCCTTGGAAAATACAAGAACAACAGGCTTGTTTTTAACTCCACAAGATAAAATTGATCTTGTGAATTTCTTAAAAACACTTACCGATAGAGAATTGGCAAACGATTCAAGATATAGTTCTCCATTTTAGTAATACAATTTAGCATGAAGAAAAAAGGAGTTGGAATTAGTATAATTTTGGTTACTTTTTTCTCATGCTTTTTAGTTAAAAAAGGTTCGTTTAAAAAAGAAGAGTTTTTATTTCCTAGAATGAATTTTGAAGAATCTAATCAACATTCTCAAGTGAGAGAAGAGTTAGGAAAAAAAATATTCTTCGACCCTATACTTTCTATCGATTCTTCAATGAGTTGTGCAAGTTGCCATAAGCCAAATTTTGCTTTTAGCGATACGGTAAAGTTTAGTCCAGGAGTATTTGGAAGAGCAGGAATAAGAAATACACCAAGCCTTATGAATGTAGGTTATCATCCCTATTTCTTGAGAGAAGGTAGCGTGCCAACTATTGAAATGCAGGTTTTAATACCCATACAGGAAAAAAACGAGTTTGCTCATAATATTGTTGAAATATCTAAATTAATTCAGCAAATACCAGAATATGTAGAGCTAAGTAAAAAGGCGTATGATAGAGAACCAGATCATTATGTGATAACAAGAGCTTTGGGTGTATATCAAAGAACATTAATAAGTAACAATACAAAATTTGATAAAAGTTTAACGGGTGAAATAAAACTTTCAAAAGAAGAGAAAAATGGAAGAGATTTATTTTTTGGAAAAGCAAATTGTTCAAGTTGTCATTCAGGATTTAATTTCACCAATTACAAATTGACAAACAATGGGCTATATGAAAATTATAAAGATGTTGGAAGAATGAGAGCAACTAAAGATTCTGCTGATTTAGCAGTATTTAAAACACCTTCATTAAGAAATGTAGAAGTAACAGCTCCTTATATGCATGATGGAAGTTTAAACACTTTAGAAGAAGTTGTGCAACATTATAATGTAGGAGGGAAGGAACACGTAAACAGAGATTCATTGATTAAACCATTAAATTTAAATAACATAGAAATACGAGAACTAGTTTCTTTTTTAAAAACATTAACTGACATTAAACCATACAATAAATTAGTACCTTAATCGTTATATAAATTATTACAAGTGAAAACAAGTATTTCATATAAAGCAATTGCCATATTTATGGCTTTATTGATGTTTTCTTCATCAATTGGGATTTCTATGGATATTCATTTTTGTGGAAACGAAATAAAGAGTTTTAGCTTATTTGGAGATGCTGAGGCTTGTGAGATGATGAAACTCAATCAAGAAAAAAAGTCCGAACTTTCTTGTTGTGATGGATCAAAGAAAGAGGTTAAAAGTTGTCAGAATGAAAAAGCTTCAAAAGGTAATTGTTGTCATAATGAAAGTATCAGCATGAGCAATGGTGGAGCTTTTGAAGTTTATGATATTTCTATAGAAAAATTTCAACAGGCTCTAACTGCCGTAATAATTTTACTGCCTAATTTCAATATTTTTAGTGTTACTAATGAGAAAGTAAATTACGCTCATTACAACCCACCACCTATAATAAAGGATATTTCTGTCCTTCTTCAGGTATTCCGTATTTGATTTTATTTTTTTGATTAATACCCTTCACTTAAAGTGTTTGGGCTAACTGTGTTTGTCAAAAAAATAATTTTAAAATGTTAAATAATATTATCAAGTTTTTCTTGGATAACAAGCTAGTAGCATGGTTAATGCTTGGTTTGTTTATCACATGGGGATTGGTTTCTTCTCCTTTCAATTTTGAATCGAATTTCTTACCTAGAAACCCTGTAGCAGTTGATGCTATTCCAGATATTGGAGAAAACCAACAAATCATATTCACCAAATGGATGGGACGCTCTCCACAAGATGTAGAGGATCAAATTACTTATCCGCTTACTTCTTCTTTGCTTGGTATTCCAGGAGTAAAAAGTGTAAGAAGTAATTCTATGTTCGGTTTTTCAAGTATCTATTTGATTTTTGAAGATGATGTTGAATTTTATTGGAGTAGAAGTAGAATTTTAGAAAAACTTAACTCTCTACCTGCTAATTTATTGCCAGATGGTGTACAACCAGCTCTCGGTCCTGATGCAACTGCTCTAGGTCAAATATATTGGTACACTCTTGAAGGAAAAGATAAAGATGGAAATACAACCGGAGGATGGGATTTACATGAATTACGCACTGTACAAGATTTTTATGTTAAAAATGCGCTACAATCCTCAGGAGGTGTATCAGAGGTAGCATCAATTGGTGGATTTGTAAAGGAATATCAAGTGGATG
>CAXIAX010000127.1:0-5871 GCA_964021785.1 uncultured Flavobacteriales bacterium | reverse complement strand
AATACTTGGCTGTCCGTGAAGCAAAATTAAATTCATTTTGTAATTCTTAAGCCATTATTATCTGAAACACATAAAACACGATTCCTACAAGAAAAGAAATAGCAAAAATCTTAAAAATTTCTTTTGCCTTTACATCCTTATTGAATTTTACTAACGTGTAGATACCAGAAAGTATTGTTCCAATAGCCAACCCATAAACTATAGGGATAATTACAAAAACCCAAGGTGAGATAGTACTATGAAGAAATATAATTTGTTCCATATTCAAATTAAGAAATGTAAACATTATCTCCACAAATAAAAGCAATATAAAACACTAGATCCTGAATCAAGTTCAGGATGACATATCAAAAAGACATCTAAAAAAATATTACTGTACAATGATTCTCTTCACTGCTGAAGATTCTCCGCTTGTTATTTTAATTAACAAGACACCTTGAGGTAAGTTTGTTAATTCTATTTGTGTTCCTGCGGCTTTGTTTTGTTCAAATTGTGTAATCGTTTGTCCCAATACAGTATAAACTTCTACTTTGTCTATTTCGTTAGAATTAGAGATAGTAACCGAGTTTGTTGCTGTAGGGTTTGGATAAACCGATACATTTTTCAATTGATTTTCTGTAAGTGATACTGGTGGATTTCCCCAAATTTGCGTTACCCATTCTGGGTGATCTATGTAAGGATTTCTATTTCCTTGAAAACTATAGGCTGCATTGTTTCTTGCAATTTCCCTTGCGTTTACAGTATCTTGTAGATGCCAGCTAACCAACACATCTTTAAACCATGTTGCGTAAACTTGATCTGCCGTTCCATCAAATCCACTCCAGCTCCATCCTGTAATTTGAGACTCATATCTTGTTGCAAAATATAGCATACACCTTGCAATATCTCCTTTAAATTCGTCTATCGGTTCAAACACTGTACTGTTGTATCCTGGCGTAGTATTATACCCCACTTTAGAACCATTTAAAGACGTCCAAGTAGGCGAAGAAACTTCTCCAAAAGGATAACTCTGTCTCTTTCCGTTTACATAACCATCAGAAGGAACTACGTGATGAATATCTGATCGCATTGGATAAGCACTGTTAAATGCACTTTGTGGCAACAAATGCTCTCGATTGTGACAATCATTTTCACTGTTATAATTCCCACATCTTCTTGCTCCATGACTGTAAAAATAAGGATCTGCTCCAGAAGGATCTTCAGAATACATATCTAAAACAGTATTGTCATTATCATAAAAAGCATCATTATCTGTGGTTAAATATCCCGTATAAAGGTTTCCATAACCTCTATCTGTATGCCCGTTAGAAATAATACCCGAAAGTGCTGTTTTTAATGGGTAACCCGTAAGTCCTGAGGCTGCATTGTAATAACCTGGAGGAATTTGGCTAAATCCCGATAAGGTGATGCAAAAAATAAGTGAAGTAATTATTGTTTTCATAGTCAATGTATTGTGTCTGTATCCAGTAACCGTGCATAGCATAACGCCTCTTCTACACCCTACAAAAGTACAAGTTATTTATTAGGAAAAATGATTTAATAACGAGGAATTACGTCTTTGGGTTCCAATTCTTTGGGTTTCTGTGCTATTTCTACTCCCCATTCTTTTCTAAGGTATTTTTTGAAAAACAGTTTCTCTTTCCTTTGTTTTTCCCATATATAATGGTCAAAATTAAACCAATATTGCTCTTTATTTTCTGCATGTTGAAAAACAAAAAATCTAACTCCACCTATACCTAAAAAGGCATTTTCTTTGCAAGAAAATACCTTCAAATTGGGCTTAGAAAGAGAAATTACTTTTATAGAGTTTAGTTTGTTTTTACGAACCATGAGTTCTATTTTATCTTCATAAAATTGAAAACCAACAATTCTCCATTTTCCTGCTTTTCGCAATATCATTATTACAACTATCAAAACAGGGATAAGGCATACTGAAACATACACAACAGAATGCTCCAAAAAATACTCTAATATATTCGAATTAGATTCTGATACTTTAATCAAAAAGAACAAAATCAACATGAAACAACTCCCAAAAACTAGCACAGACCTAAGTGCAATCTCTAACCAGAAATATAACACCCAATTGTCTTTATAGCTTTTGGATTTTATCAATCGATATAACTCAATTTCAACATGTTTGTTTTTCCACTTTCTTCTAATGGAATACTAGCTGTATTTATAATTAAATCACCCTCTGCTAAGTATCCTTCTTTTTTAAGCATATAATGAATATCTGCTATAGTGTGATCTGTACTTACCATTTTGTCGTAGTAGAAAGTTTTTACTCCCCACACCAAACTAAGTTTAGTTAATAATTCTTTGTTTCCAGAGAATACGTAAATGTGAGCTTTTGGTCTTTTACTCGATATCTTGAAAGCAGTGTATCCTGAAAAAGTCATGGTTACAATTGCTTTTGCATTGGTTTTATCGGCCAAGTTACTTGCGTTAAAACAAATAGAATCGGTAATAAAACGATCTTGATTTTTTTCTGGATTTTCTTGATTTGGCTCTTCAGTAAATCTATGACTTCCTGTTTCTTCCAATATTTTGACCATTGCTCTTATCACATGGTTTGGGTACTTCCCTACCGAAGTCTCTCCACTTAGCATTACTGCATCTGCTCCATCTAGCACTGCATTGGCAACATCATTTACCTCTGCTCTTGTAGGTGTAGATGACTCTATCATACTCTCCATCATTTGGGTAGCAATTACCACTGGTTTAGAGTATTGAATACATTTGTTTACAATCATTTTTTGAACCAAAGGCACTTTTTCCATAGGAATTTCCACTCCTAGATCTCCTCTAGCTACCATTATTGCATCCGAATGTTTTATAATTTCGTCAATGTTTTCTACAGCTTCTGGCTTTTCTATTTTGGCAATTACTCTAGACTTTTTGTTTCTAGCTGCAATTAGTCCTTTTAGTTCTATTATGTCTCTTGCCGATCTTACGAACGATAGTCCAATCCAGTCCATGTTGTTATCCAAGGCGAACTCTAAATCTATCAAATCTTTTTCGGTAAGCGAAGGCAAAGAAATAACTGTGTTTGGTAAGTTTACTCCTTTATTAGATTTAAGAAGCCCTCCTTGCGTTATTTTAGCTTTTACTGTGTCTTTTCCATTTGTTTCTAGAATCAACATTTCTAGTTTACCATCATCTAGTCTTATGTGCTCTCCTTTTTTTACATCTTTTGCAAAATCTTTGTAATTCATGTAAACTAAGTCGGCATTACCTACACACTCTTTGTCGGTAAAGGTAATTTCATTTCCTTCTACCAATAAAATGTTTTCTTCCATTTTACCCACCCTAAGTTTTGGCCCTTGCAAATCTCCCAATGTTGCAATGTGGGTTCCGTTCTCTTGGTTTATTTCTCTAATATTTTGAATCACTTTTAAGTGATCTTCGTGAGACCCGTGCGAAAAATTTAATCTACACACGTTTACACCATCATTAATTATGGATTGTAAGTTCTCTTTGGATTCTGTTGCTGGACCTATGGTCGCTACTATTTTTGTTTTTCTCATTTTCTGTTTTACTAAAAGAGTAAGTTCTCTTTGGATTTCAAGGTAGAAACATCTACCTCAAATGCTGTTAAGACAACATTAATTTTTCTAATTTTGACTAGCATTTCTCTCGACTCGTATTCATTAAAATCATAAAGAATTAAAAAATAGTCGGATGCTTTTGACTCTGGAATTAAAAACCTTCCGTTTGATTTGTTAGAAATCAATCTTACGTCTTGTTCCTCGTCTTTGTTTTTATAAAAATACATTGAAAAAACAGCATTTCCTCCTTTTTTAGTGGCAAATAATACATCATTCTCCTTATTTAGTTCTATCCCAAATATTTTATTTAGCTCCCAAGAAATTCTATAGTCCTTAGCGTGACTACTAATTCCTATAAGCTGAAAGTCATATTCGAACTCGGTAAGTAAAACTGTTTTTCCCATTGTAGAGGTAAATTTACAAAAATTAACGCATAAAAAAAGAGCTGTAAAAATTTACAGCTCTTCCATTTAAATATAGTGTAAAGGCTAGTTTCTTCCAGCTCTTTTTCTTTCGTTTTCTGTCAATAAGATTTTTCTCAATCTAATGCTTAATGGAGTTACTTCCACTAATTCATCTTCTTGAATATACTCCAATGCTTCTTCTAAAGAGAAGATAATTGGTGGAGCTAATTTTACTTTATCATCAGCACCAGAAGAACGCATGTTAGACATTTTCTTAGTCTTAGTAACGTTTACAGTTAAATCATTATCTCTTGAGTTTTCACCAATTACTTGACCTGCATAAATTTCTTCGTTTGATTTTACGAAAAACTTACCTCTGTCTTGTAGGTTGTTCAATGAGAATGGAATTGCTTTTCCTTGCTCTAATGAGATTAAAGAACCAGAAGATCTTCCAGGAATTTCTCCTCTGTATGGTGCAAATTCTTTGAATCTGTGATTCATGATAGCTTCACCAGCAGTAGCAGTTAATAGGTAGTTTCTTAATCCAATGATCCCTCTTGAAGGGATAATAAAATCGATTGTTACTCTATCTCCTTTAGGAACCATGTTCAACATTTCTCCTTTTCTCATAGAAACCATTTCAATTGCTTTTCCAGATACATGTTCTGGTAAATCAATTGTCAATTCCTCAATTGGTTCGTGTTTCTTTCCGTCTATTTCTTTGATGATTACTTGTGGTTGCCCAATTTGTAATTCATATCCTTCTCTTCTCATTGTCTCAATCAATACAGACAAGTGAAGAATTCCTCTTCCAAATACCATAAATGAATCTGCAGAACCTGTGTCTTCTACTTTTAAAGCTAAGTTTTTTTCAAGCTCTTTGTCCAATCTATCTTTGATATGACGAGAAGTAACAAATTTACCTTCTTTACCAAAGAAAGGTGAGTTGTTGATGGTAAACATCATACTCATTGTTGGCTCATCTATCTTAATTGTTTGTAACGCTTCTGGGTTTTCAAAATCTGCAATTGTATCTCCAATTTCAAATCCTTCTACTCCAACTACACCACAAATATCTCCAGTTTGTACTTCTGTTACTTTCAATTTCCCCATTCCTTCGAATACGAAAAGTTCTTTCACTTTAGATTTCACAACACTTCCGTCTCTTTTTACTAAAGAAACATTTTGTCCTTCTTTTATTGTTCCTCTTTGTAGTCTTCCTACTGCGATTCTTCCTACGTAAGCAGAGTAATCAAGTGAAGTAATCAATAATTGTGTCGTTCCTTCGTCAAATACGGGTGTTGGAATGTTTTCCAATACACAGTCTAACAATGGAGTTATATCTTCTGTTGGTTGTTTCCAGTCAGTACTCATCCATCCGTTCTTTGCAGAACCATATATTACTGGAAAATCTAATTGCTCTTCACTAGCTCCAACACTAAACATCAAATCGAATACGTTTTCGTATGCGATATCTGGTGTACAGTTTTCTTTATCTACTTTGTTTACAACTACAATTGGTTTTAGTCCTGCTTCAATTGCTTTTTGCATTACGAATCTTGTTTGTGGCATAGGCCCTTCAAATGCATCTACCAACAATAAAACTCCATCAGCCATGTTCATCACACGCTCTACTTCTCCACCAAAATCACTATGGCCTGGTGTGTCAATAATGTTAATCTTAACACCTTTGTAGTTTACTGATACGTTTTTTGCTAAAATCGTAATTCCTCTTTCTCTTTCAAGGTCATTGTTATCCATGATTAATTCTCCTGGAGTTTCGTGATCCGAAAACAATTTCCCTGCTAAAATCATCTTATCTACTAGTGTAGTTTTCCCGTGATCTACGTGGGCAATGATTGCAATATTCTTTATTTCTTGTGACATAAAATCAATTAAATTTTGGGCAAAGGTAA
>CAXIAX010000126.1:0-5988 GCA_964021785.1 uncultured Flavobacteriales bacterium | reverse complement strand
TACCGTTAATATCTGTGATGAAAAGGGAAGTTATTTGTTGTTCTTTTTCAAATTGCAAAGTGAAAGTTCCATTGTTTGGGTTGGGGAAAGCTGTATAGAAACTCATTATATCATTCTCAATTATACCCACATGAGGCATTGCACTTCTTTCACATGCACCAATATCCCTTCTTGTGTCTCTTATGTTACCGTTTTGAGCTTCAGTCATATCCGTGGGTTGACCCCTATTTATTAATGGACTAATGATTTTAGGTGAAATTGTTTTGGCAAAACCTCCATTATACTTTAAATTATCAAGAAAAATTACTGAAGAATCTGCTCCAATGATATCTGTAGGCAAATATCCCGAAGTAAAATTATCTGAAAAAGCATTATAGCCTTGCGAGGTGTGAGTGTATGCTCCCATAACATAATTCATAGGGAAATTATCGGAAAGAATACTATTAGAGATTGTAAAAAGTGAATTAGTAGAGTTTGGACTCATATAAATTCCTCCTGTTCCATATTGAGAGGTTGCCGTATTTTGATAAATTGTTGATTTTTCAATATTCACAATACAAGTTCCTTGATCTACTGGATTGCAAGGGCTACAAGATAGCATGATGGTTGCCCCTGCATTTCCTGAAGTTATGTTTTTGGTGAAGGTTGACAAAGAAATATCTACAATAGATTTTTTTACTCCTCTTGAAAAAACACCCGCAGAAGATGGAGATCTATTATTGCTAACGGTTGATTTAATTATCTTAACAACAGCCGAATCTGTTCTGGCAAAAGTATAAATTGCAGATCCCGAATTACCTGAGGTATCCGAATCAAATTCGGAATTATTGACCGTGATTTTCAAAGATTTTTCGCAATCTAGCATAATCGCTCCTCCATTTATTTTAGAAAAATTATTGTTTAGTTTTGAACTATCTATAAATAAATCAATATTTGCTCCTTCATTTACAATAGAAACTGCCCCTCCACTACCATATTTTGCTCTATTATGAGTTAATTGAGAGTTAATAAATTCAACATTCACAGTTTTATTGTAACTAAAGGCATCTACACCAATCCCACCCGCGTTGTTACTTACAGTTTCATTGTAAGAAATATCTGAATCACGAATTTTTATATTTGCAGTATCGCTAAGTATGTAAAAAAACATACCACCCCCGTCATAATTTGCCCAATTATTCAATACTCGGGAGTTCTCCATATTAAAATCTAAATAACCTCCATTAAAAATATAGAAAGCTCCGCCCAGCCATTGAGTTTTATTATTGATAAATGATGTGTTTTTTACTAAAAAATAACTGTTGTATTTACCTGTATTAAAATTGAATCCAGCTCCTCTGTTTCCTGATTTACAATCCTTAAAAACAGAATTTAAAATGAAAACAGAATCTACACTTTCTATTTTAACTGCTCCACCTGGCGTGGTAGAGTATCCGTTTATTAACACCATAGAATCCAAAACCACTCTTTGATTTGCTCCAAAAGAAAAAATGGAGGTTGTATTCGATCCAGAGATAATCAAAGTATCGGTATTATTGTAAAGTCCTTTAAACACCAATTGTTTGTTTACAGTAATAGCAGACGTTAGGTATATGGTTGCATTTCCAGATGAAATTAAACTAGGATTAAATCGAATGGTATCTCCTATTAAAGAGATAGAAACTGCATCACGAAGTGAACCAAAACCTAAGTTTTGGGTATTTGTAACTGTAATTGTGTTACTAAACATTATTACTGACAGGATGGAAAACAGGCTTATTAGTAATAGTTTTCTCATGTTACTGAATTATAATTTTAGAATAAATCGTTTTAGCTTCTGTTTCAATCCTAACGAAATAAGTTCCTGAAATAGATGGAGTTACAATTTCGTACTGATTGTTTGTTTCCGAAAAAACACTTTCAATTTCTCGCCCAGCTACATCATGAATTGTTATGTTTTTTACCCCTAGACTTTCTTCCGTCTTGATTGTAAATTTACCTCGATTAGGATTGGGGTAAATAGATATTTTATAAGACTTTACTTCATTTAACCCTACTCCTACTAATCCTAAGCAAGTCGTAGTGTCAACACATCCCTTTTTTGTAATTTCTACAGCATATTGTCCAACTCCATTTGTTATTAATCTACGCCCTGTTTCTCCTGGAATTATTGCAAATCCATTTGAACAATCTAACCATTGAAAAGATGATAAGGCTGAAGAATCTTCTGTTTGAATAAAGTTAGAATTTGAAAAAATACTTAAGTTCATTTTCGTTTTGTATATCCTAAAATACGCCAAACTATCAGTTCCAGATGTATTGGTTAAAGTGTCAATAAATTTTCCTTCGGTAGTTGTTAACTTTCCACTTGGCATTGAATAACTTCTGCAAATTGTTGTGTTGGTGAACTCTAAGTCCGATTCTGTCGCTCCTATTTCTCTCGTTCCAAATATTATCCTGTTTTGAGCATTCCTTAAATCTGATGTGTCTCCATTTTCAATTGCATAACTTGGAAAGCCAGGCATCATTGTTTTTGTTCTCCCTCCATTTAATTGTAAAGGTCCAAGATTAAGAGTAACAGAGTCTATTCCACAGCTGTCAGTTTTTGTTAATGTTATAGCCCCTCCCCAACTAGTAAGGTTATATCTTGTAGATTGAAAAATATTATTTCCCTCAGAAATACGATAACCATTTGTTGATAGAAAATGCCCCCCATTTCTAGCATAAATAGATCCTTTTAATGAGACTGATCTAGTGTGTAAGTATGTGTCATTATATGCTATTGTGGAGTTGACAAATTTCGTTAACACAGAGCTATTGGTTGCGTAAATATAAGGTTCCGAATTATTACTTCTATTTCTTGCAACTGTTGAACTGTTAAACTCCAGCAAATTAGCATCCGTATAAACTGCACTACCTTTGTAGTTACAATAATTATTTGAAACACATGAGTTATTTACAAATACACTTTTTCCTCCATTAGATAAATACCTTGCCCCAAATCCTCCTCCAGCATTTGCCATATTATTTAGAATATTACAATTTTCTACCACTAAAGTATCATAACCATAACCAGCCGAATAAACAAAAAATGCTCCTCCATATACACTCGACATGTTATTATTCAGGTCCGAGTTTGTGACTTTAACAATAGACGATTGCCAAGCTTTAAAGTAACAATAAAACGCTCCTCCCCCTCCATTTCCAGATGAACCCGTAGGAATAGGATTTCCACAAGAATTAGCATTTAATTTTGAATCTGTAATAATTAATTTTGCCGTCTTAGTAGAAGCGGCAGTAGCTTGAAAACGAATAGCACCACCATCATAAGCTCCTAAATTGTTGGAAATATTACAATTAGTAATGTAGATATGAAATGAAGTATCTGTAGAATAACCAAAAATTGCGCCCCCACTGCCTGCCGTATTGTTTCTAAAGGCAGAATTGGAGATAATTAATTTTTGCCCATAAAATTTCATAGCACCTCCTTGACTCACCTCTTTTCCATGGATAAAAACCATGCTATCCAATACTAATTTTTTTTCGAAAGTGGTGGATATCAAATTGCAATCAAAAATCCTAACCGAGTCATTTCCACTAATAAAAAGTGTGTCTACAGAGTTGTACAAACCAATAAAAGTTAATGGTTTTGAGAAAATTATAGTTGAATCTAAAACGATAGTATCGCTCCCAGAACTTATTAGTCCTGCAGAAAACCTAATCGTATCACCCTGATTTGCCAAATCAATAGCCTCCCTTAAAGACCCTACTCCTGCATTATTTGTGTTCGTTACAGTTTCTACTCCTGCAAATGAAATATTCACAAAAACAAAACATACTATTAATAATAAATATTTATTTGCCATTATATTTTTTTTATGGGCAAAACTAATAAAAATATTATGATAAAAATCTAAAAAACAGTTCAAATCAACTGATTTATAGTATTTTTGAAAAAAAATTTAACCTATGAAAAATTTAATTCTTTGCTTTGTCCTTATCTTTATGGCTCAACAAATAAGTGCAACTAATCATATTGTTACAAATACTAATGACTCTGGATCCGGTTCATTGCGAGCAAAAATTAATCTTGCTCAAGATGGAGATGTAATCACATTTGATCCTTCTATTGCAAATAATCAAAATGACACTCTATTTTTAGATTCAACCTTAATCGTTAATTCTTCCTTGACAATTATTGGGAAATTTAATTCTACTGGTTCAGTATATTTAAGTGGGAAAAATCTTTGTCAAATAATGAAAGTAAATCTTTCAGGAAGAAATACTCAGCATTTAAAACTATATAATTTAGGATTAATTGAAGGAAGATTTTCGGAAAGTTATTATGGTGGAGGAGCAATCTATTTTAAGGGAGATACCTTATTGTGTGAAAATGTATTGTTTAAAAATAATAATGCAAGAAGTGGTGGGGCCATTGAGGTTAGTTCTGATTATTCGGGGAGTAACTGGGATGATCTAGTGAGTTTGAAAAACTCTAAGTTTCATAACAACTCAGCTTTAGGTCATTTTGGAGGTGCTATTTCCATGTATTCTAGTTATAAAATTACAGTTCTTATTGAAGACTGTGAGTTTAAATATAACACTTGCCCTTCTGACGGAGGTGCAATTAGAGCTTATGGAGATCAATTTGTTATGAAAATAAACCGTTCAAAAATAGTTGGAAACTCTTCTCAAAACAATGGGGGAGGAATATTTATACAGTCAGACTTTGGTTATTGCAATACCATTATCGAAAATTCTGAGATTGATAGCAATGCTAGTCAAAAACAAGGTGGAGGAATTTATTGCATGAATAAAAGTGATGGAACAAAAATAGTGTTAATAAATTCTTCTGTTTCTCATAACTCATCTTCCTTGGAGGGTGGAGGGATTTACAATCAAGTACAGTCCAATTATTCGCCAAGATATAGCCAAATAAGGTGTGAAAATTCGCTTCTTAGTCATAACAACTCTTCTACCAAAGGAGGTGGAATTTATTTTAACTCAAGTGATTCTGCTGCTTTATTTATGAAAAATTCCGAAATGAATAATAACTCTGCGCGTAATGGTGGAGCTATTCATTTTTATGGAAAATTGTATGTGGATGCAAGTAAATCAATATTTAACGATAATACTGCGTCTTATAATGGTGGAGCTATTTATGTGGAGGGGAACACTTATTATGGCACTATTGATGTTTTTTTTAATGAGGTTTCCTTTAATAAAAATATTAGTCAGTGGGATGGTGGAGCTATTTACTATGATGGATACGGACGTCCAGAATTACATATAAAAAATTGTGAGCTAGACAGTAACATAGCAACAAACGGTAGAGGTGGAGCGGTATTATATCAAAGTCAATATACTACTACTCATTTGAATTTGAATAACTCTACTTTTTCAAATAATAGTGCAAAATATGGTGGTGCCTTGTACCAATCGGCTCTTGGAAGTACCAATCTGAAAAACCACATGGATATTTATAACACTACTTTTACTGACAATAAAGCAACTACACAAGCTGGAGGTATCTATTTTAGAGTTAGCAATAGCTCTTCAGCAACAAGATCTTTTGTGGTAATAAAGAACTCTACTTTTTTTAATAACGAAAAAGGGGGAATATTCGCTTTGGTAAATAATGGTTCTATTGCTTCCAATATAGAAATTAAAGGTTCATTAGTTTATAGTAATGATGCTGAAAACATAAAGGTTGACAGTATAATATCAGGTGGTTACAATGCAATTGAAGACAGCTTGGTTGTGGGAGCAGTAAGTACGGATATTTTAAATGTAAAATTTAATCAGTTGAATTTGAGTGCATTGGCAAATAATGGTGGTTTTGCCAAAACACTCATGCCTAAACCATCAAGTGTTTTATATAATTCTGGTAATCCTTCAGATATTTCTAATGCGCAAAACTGGATTATTAAAGGCGTGAGAGAAATTGGAGCATGTGAAAAAGTTAGTTTAATTCAACTATTTGATACTGTTTCGGCTTGTACAAGTTAC
>CAXIAX010000125.1:0-6085 GCA_964021785.1 uncultured Flavobacteriales bacterium | reverse complement strand
GTCTATTAAAGAAAAAAATATGAAAATAGGAATTGTATTGTACCCAACTTATGGAGGAAGTGGTGTTGTAGCGACCGAACTTGGAAAATCATTAGCCAAGCTAGGACATCAAATTCATTTCATTTCTTATAGTTTTCCAGTAAGATTGGATGTACACGACAAGAATATTTTTTATCACGAAGTAAGGGTAAACAGTTACCCGCTTTTCAAATACCCTCCTTACGAGTCGGCATTGACAAGTAAACTGGTAGATGTAATAAGATTCGAAAAACTAGATGTTCTTCATCTTCATTATGCTATACCTCACGCTTCTGCAGCCCACATGGCTCAACAAATTTTACAACAAGAAGGAATTTATATTCCATTTATTACTACGCTTCACGGTACCGATATTACTTTGGTAGGTCGTGATCCTTTTTTCAAACCCATTATTACTTTCTCTATCAATCAATCGGATGCAGTTACCACTGTATCGGAAAGCTTGAAACAAGATACCTACAAGTATTTTGATATTAAGAATGGCATTGATGTTATTCCTAATTTCATTTGTGTAGAGAACAAAGTATTTAGTATAAAGAGGGAGGAATATGCAAAGGATGATGAATTTATTCTGTGTCACGTATCCAACTTCAGAAAAGTAAAAAGAGTAGAAGATGTAATTAAGACTTTTGCGAAAGTGAGAGAAACAATGAAATGTAAATTGATTTTGGTGGGAGACGGACCAGAACGAGACAACATGGAAATGCTGTGCAGAGAACTAGGAACTTGTGGCGATACTTTATTCACAGGGACACTAAACAACACTGCCGAAATATTATCTATAGCCGATTTATTTTTATTGCCCTCAGAAACAGAAAGTTTTGGATTGGCAGCATTAGAAGCAATGGCCGTAGGAGTTCCTGTAGTATCTACGAATACTGGAGGAATACCAGAAGTAAACGAACACGGATTCTCGGGATACACAAGTAACGTGGGAGATGTAGACGATATGGCAAAAAATGCCATTCACCTTTTGGAAGATAAAGAAAGACTTGCTACTTTTAAGAAAAACGCGATTACCCAAGCCAAGAAATTTAATGTAAATGAAGTGGTTGCACAATACGTTAACTTATATAAAAAAGTAATTAATCAAGATTCGGAAAAGAACTTGACTAAAAAAGGATAGTAAATACAACTAAATTCGCTAAATGCGAGAGTGGTTTATGGAGATTACTCAAGCCGTAGTTTCACTAATATAAAAAGATGGAGGAAGAATTAATTGAATACTTATCGCAATTCGTTCTGGAAAACAGAAACGAATTATTTAATGAGAAAGTAAAACAAAGAACCAATCACGTAACATTGGTTTTGGAAGACATATACCAAGCACAAAACACCAGTGCAGCCATAAGAACAAGCGATTGTTTTGGGATTCAGAATGTGCACGTAATAGAAAACACCAATGAATTTAATGTATACAAAGACATTACTTTGGGTTCTTCCAATTGGCTAACCATCAATAAATATAACGAAGAAGAAAACAACACAAAAGCTTGTTTTGACAAACTAAAAAAAGACGGATATAAAATTGTGGCTACTTCGCCCCTTCAGCACCATCCTTCTTTGTTCGATTTTAATATCGATCAAAAAGTAGCTATTGTTTTTGGAAACGAATTGTACGGAATATCGGATATTGCCAAAGAAGAGGCTGACGAATTCATTACGATACCTATGTATGGATTTACAGAAAGTTTCAATATTTCGGTATCGGCAGCTCTTTGTTTGTCGGAGATATCTAACAGAGTAAGAAACTCTGGAATAGACTGGAAACTAAGCGAAGAAGAGCAAAACAAAGTGTTATTAAAGTGGTACAAACACTCTATAAAACATGGAAAAAAGCTAGCTAAGCAATTCATAAAAGATTACGAAAAATAAAAAGAAAGGCAAATATTAGGGCTTAATACAAAAAAAAAAGAAATAAGCATAATAAAATTATTGAAATCCGTATATTTGCAGGTAAATTAGAATAAATAACAACAACTTTTATAAAATATTATGGGAAAAGGAGACAAAAAATCCAGAAAAGGAAAAAGAATTATTAAAACTTGGGGAGTTCATAGACCAAGAACTGACAAGAACAGTATTGCTCCTGTAACCGCTAAAAAAAAAGTAGCTAAAAAAGCAGCCAAAGTTGAAGAAGTTGTAGCAGCAGCTGAAGCTCCTAAAAAAGCAGCAGCAAAAAAAGACGCTAAAGGAGATGATTTAACTAAGATTGAAGGTGTTGGACCAAAAGTAATGGAAGTTCTTAACGCATCAGGAATGGTTAGTTTTGCAGATGTAGCAGCTGAAAAAGCTGAGAAAATTGCAGAAATCCTTGTTGAAGCTAACAGCAGATACAAAATGTTTGACCCAACTTCATGGCCATTACAAGCTAAAATGGCTGCAGATGGAAACTGGGATGAACTTAAAAAATGGCAAGACGAGCATGACGGAGGTAAAATGTAATTTTTAACCGTTATAAAAATTCTAGAAGGGAATCAATTAATTTTGATTCCCTTTTTTTATATTCAACAATGAAAGTAACTGACCAATTAAATAGAACCCTACTCATTCCCGAATTTCCCAAAAGAATTGTTTCTTTGGTTCCTTCGCAAACTGAGTTATTAATAGACCTAGGACTTAAAGACAGACTAGTGGGTGTTACCAAATTCTGTATTCATCCCGAAGGATTGAAAAAAGAAAAAACTATAATTGGAGGAACAAAAAACTTTAATTTTGAAAAAATAAAAGCCCTGAAGCCCGATTTAATAATTGGGAACAAAGAAGAAAATTACAAAGAAGGTATAGAACAATTAGAAAAGGATTTCACTGTGTGGATGAGTGATATTTTTAATGTTTGGGATGCTTTGGATATGATTTTATCATTAGGAAAAATTACCAATACCGAAGAAAAAGCTACTCTACTCTGGAAAGAGATAAACAACAAACGAAATATATTACTAGAGCAAAATAGAGTTAAACAAAAAGCCATTTATCTTATTTGGAAAAACCCTTACATGGTTGCGGGTAGCAATAACTACATAAATGAGATGCTAAGTTTGAACGGATACGAGAATCTTTGTAACTCTACAAAATACTCTAGATACCCAGAACTTACCGAAGCAGAAATAGTAGAACTAAATCCTGATGTAATTTTATTGTCTTCAGAACCTTTTCCTTTCAAAGAAAAACACGCAAAAGAACTGCAAAAATTAGTTCCAAATGCGTATATTCAGTTAGTAGATGGAGAATTATATTCTTGGTATGGATCAAGAATAATAACAGCTTTAGATTCGTTTAACACAGCTAAATAATGGAAACCAATAAGACCACAAAAATTGCAAAAAGAATTATTCTTGGGAAGCACAAACCTGCTCCTATCCTAAGATTTTTGTGTTGGTTTACTCTTGTTTGGGATACCATTATTGCACTTTATATGGCAGGAAGTGGTGTTGTGTTTATGATAAAAAATATAGATTTCACTAGCCATTCTATCCTCAAGGATTTCAATCAAGAGTTTTGTTTCACCTACGCTTTTCTTCATGCAGTTTCTTTGTTTTCGGCAATTTTGATGTACCGCATGAAACGCTTAGGTTTTTTCATATACACAGGAGCAAACATAGCAATGCTTGTTACTTTATTTGTATACCTAGAAGGGTTTAGATCAGATTATCTTATAGTAGCTTTCACCCTACTTATGATAGGATTGTTTGCCACGAGACTAAAAAAGATGAACTAACTAAATAGTTTTTGCTTTTCTGCCCATTCGGTCCAAGAGCCATCATAAATTTTATAATTATTTCCTTTGGCTATAACATGCGCAAGCATAACAATACTTGCCGTAAGACCAGAGCCACAGCTAAAAACCAATTCTTTTTCACTATCACTTCTCAAGTCAAATAACTCAATTAATTGAGGTTTAGATTTGAATTTACCTTCGGTTAATACTTCTCCAAACGGAATATTTATAGAATGAGGAATGTGTCCACTTTGTAGGCGTTTCCTTGGTTCGTTTTCAGTTCCTGCAAATCTTCCTGCAGATCTAGCATCAACAATAGTAAATTTATTGTTGCTACAATTCTCCGCTACTTGCTCGTAATCAAATACAAAATTTGGATTGAAATTAGCTTTAAAATCGCCTTGTTTTATCTCCTTAGGTTTTCGTATTTCGGTTTCAAGTTTTTGTTTCTTCCACTCGGGAAGACCTCCATCCAATACCGCAATATTCTTGTGTCCCATTGCTTGAAACAACCACCAAACTCTTGGGCTGGAGTAAACTCCTAGGTTATCAAAAACAACAAGTTGAGTAGAATTATTAATACCAAGTTTTCTGCATTCTGTTTCGAATTGCAGAGAACTTGGTATAGTATTGGGGAATTCGCTTTCCTTGTCAGAAAAGCTATTCTTAAGATCAAAAAAGAGGGAATTTGGAATAGTTTCTTCAGATAAAACCTTGGATTCTTTCTCCGTAATTTTATTCATGCTTGCATCCAAAATCAAAAGATTTTTATTCTCTTTATTTTGATTTAGCCAAGCAACAGAAACTATTTCATTCATAATAAATTTAGTAATTTATCTATTTCCTGAGTTTCCTCCACCTCTATTTCCTCCACCTTTTTTATTATTGGTGTGGTAATGTTTTTTATTTCCTGGTTTACTGTTAGGATTTCTAGATCCACGACTTCTATTTTGACCTTGGTTTCCCTTAGGTGCTTTTATATCTTTTTCATCAATATGAGGCGGTTCGTATCCTTCTATTACTTCTTTTTCGAACTTTTGCTTAGTCAGTTTTTCAATGTCTCTTATGTATGCCAACTCATCATTATCTACCAATGAAATTGCAACACCATTTGCTCCTGCTCTACCTGTTCTTCCAATTCTGTGTACGTAATCTTCCGATATATTTGGAATCTCGTAATTGATAACGTGAGGCAATAATGGAATATCAATTCCACGTGCAGCAATATCAGTTGCTACCAATACTCTCACTTCTCCTTTTTTGAATTGAGCTAAAGCTTTTGTTCTGTGATTCTGGCTTTTATTTCCATGAATCGCCATTGCAGTAATTTTCTTGTTGTTCAGTTTTTCTGCCAACTTATTAGCTCCATGCTTAGTTCTAGTAAAAATTAGCACTTGTTGCCAATCTCCTTCACTAATCATTTTAATTGTATAAGCCGTTTTTCTTGGTTTATCCATTCGGATAATCCTTTGCTTAATAACTTCTACAGTTGTATTTTCTGGAGTTGCCTCTACCGATACAGGGTTAGTTAAAATCCCGTTAGCCAGTTTTTTAATGTCTTTAGAGAAAGTTGCAGAGAACAATAGGTTTTGTCTTCTTTCTGGCAACAGAGTCATAATTCTTTGAATGTCTCTCAAGAATCCCATATCTAGCATTCTATCTGCTTCATCCAATACTAATATTTCTACTTTCTTTAAGTTTACAAATCCTTGGTTGTTCAAGTCAATCAATCTTCCTGGTGTAGCTATCAATATATCTACTCCATCTCTCAATTGTGCCACTTGTGGCTTTTGTTTCACTCCTCCAAACATTACCATGGATTTCAAATCCATATATTTTCCGTATTCTTTTACGTTTTGGTGTATTTGTGCAGCTAATTCTCTTGTAGGAGTTAGTATTAAAGTACGAATAGGACGTTTTCTGTAATCTACTCCATTATCTAACAATTGTAGAATTGGCAAAGTAAACCCTGCTGTTTTTCCAGTTCCTGTTTGTGCTGAAGCCAGCATGTCTTTTCCTTCTAATACTTTTGGTATCGCTTTCTCCTGAATAGGCGAAGGCTTTGTGTATCCTTTTTCCTCAATTGCTTTGAGAAGGGAATCGGATAATCCCAGATCTTTAAATGTCATATAGTTATTTTACATTGCAAAGATACTCTTATTCTGATAAAAATATCAAATTCCAATTTTCAAATCGTAAATTTCAAAATTATGAGACTAATAAAGTAGATAAATCACTTTGATTTCTTTTTCTTTATCACTTTGCACCTTACTTAGACCAAGAACCGTTCCATATTGGATTGAACCAAATTAATACTTATCTTCGATT
>CAXIAX010000124.1:0-6308 GCA_964021785.1 uncultured Flavobacteriales bacterium | reverse complement strand
CAAATTCTCCAACACAACTTTCAAATCATTGTTAGTTCTTGAACTAATATATTCTCGACCTTCCTCATCCCAAATTCCCGAAGCTAGCTCTTCTTTAATTCTTGCTTTCAATCTTTGTTTAGAAGTAGCCATTTCTTTTGCAGACCCTTCTATTTTTTTAGCTTTTGCAAATGCAATAAAGCTATTGAATAATTGATCTGTAACTTCAAAGTTATTCATGAA
The DNA here is from genome assembly GCA_964021785.1 of uncultured Flavobacteriales bacterium. Taxonomy (GTDB): domain Bacteria; phylum Bacteroidota; class Bacteroidia; order Flavobacteriales_D; family CAJJDF01; genus CAJJDF01. The sequence continues at coordinate 6,086 of CAXIAX010000124.1, read as the reverse complement.
ATACTCAAGACTTTTATCGCTTAATTTTTTTCTATTACTATTTAAATAATTAATAGAAAACTCAGTAAGCACTCTGCTATAAGCAACTTTTCTGTAGAAAGAAGAATAACCAGCAGTGTCATAAGGAATAAAAATGTCTGGAGATATTCCTCCTCCACCATATACTATTTTTCCTTTGGGAGTTGTGAATTTTAATGAATCTACAAATACAGAAGAATCTAAAGCGAAAAGAGATCCGCTTTTTTCTCTTTCATACATTTCCATCATGTAATCGTAATGACTTTTGTTTTCGTATGATTTTTGAATACATCTTCCTGTAGGAGTGTAGTATTTTGCAATTGTAATTCGTAAAGAAGAACTGTCAGCCAGCATAACTGGTTTTTGAACCAATCCTTTACCGAAAGACCTTCGTCCATAAATAGTTCCTCTATCGTTATCCTGAATAGCTCCAGCAACAATTTCACTAGCACTTGCCGATTCACTGTCAATTAGTACTGCAAGTTCTGTGTTTTTAAGAATTCCTTTGTCTGTAGAGTATGCTTTCTCACCTTTTCCGTGTTTGTCTTTGGTATACACCATCATCAAATCTTTTTCAAGAAATTCATCTACTATGTTTTCTGCAATTTGTAAATATCCTCCTCCGTTTCCACGTAAGTCAAATACTAGTTTTTTCATTCCTTGTTGCAATAATTTTTGAGCTGCATAATAGAACTCTTTGGATGAAGTTTCTGAAAATCTAACCAATTTGATATACCCAATATCCTTTGTCATCATAAATGATGCAGTAACACTTTTTATAGGAATTAAACCTCTCATGATTACTTTGTCAAGGGTTTTGTTATTTCTCAAAACAGTAACTTTTACTTCAGTATCAGGTCTTCCTTTAAGCAGTTTCATTACCTGGTCGTTCTGTAAATTAACGCCTGCAACTGCTGTGGTATCTATGCTTAAAATAATGTCTCCGTTTTTTAGTCCAGCTCTATAAGATGGGCCATTTGCAATTACATTGGTTACATTTAAAGTGTCATTAAGAATTATAAATTTCACCCCAACTCCTGCAAATTCTCCTCTTAGTTCCTCTTCTTCTCTATTGAATTTTTTATAAGGAATGTATACCGAATGTGGATCTAAATTGGATAATAATTGACTTATCGTTTTGTCGGTTAAGTCTTTGCTTGAGATTGAATCTACATAGTCGTTTTCTATAACATCCAATACTTGAAATAATTTCTTTTTAGAATCCATCTCTCTTTCTTGTGAAATAGAATTATTGGAAAGAAAAGGGAAGTTGTTTTTTTTACCCAAAAAGAATCCAAAAGCAACAGCTATTGCTAAGAATACAGGGAAGAAATAAGTTATTTTTTTCATTTAAATGTCAATTTTTTCTAATTCAATTCCTGCATTTTCAAGAAATCTTAATCCAGAATCATCTTTGTATCCTTGGGTATAAACAACTCTTTTTATTCCTGCTTGGTGAATTAATTTACTGCAGTCTTTGCACGGGGAAAGGGTAATGTAAAGTGTAGCACCTTTAGAACTATTAGTAGATTTTGCAAGTTTCATAAGCGCGTTAGCTTCTGCATGCAGCACGTACCAATTTGTATCGCCTTGGTCATCTTCACAACAATTATCGAAACCTGTAGGAGTTCCGTTATAACCATCAGATATTATTACTTGATCTTTTACCAAGATTGCACCCACTTTTTTTCTTGTACAGTGCGATAATTTGCTCCACTCTTTTGCCATGTTAAGGTATGCAGTGTCGTATCGTAATTGTTTTTCTTTTTCCATGAAATTAATTCTGTTCGAATTTACTGAAAAAATAGATTATAATCCGAGTTAAGAAATGTAATCTGAACTAAATCTAATTCCTTATATTTGACTATGGAAAAAAAGACATCATCTTTACCAATAGGAGTTTTCGATTCTGGAATTGGGGGACTTACTGTTGCACACGCAATAAGCAAGCTTATGCCCAACGAAAATGTGGTGTATTTTGGTGATACGGCACATTTGCCTTATGGAGATAAATCTCCGGATTTGATTCATTCTTTTGTTCAAGGTATTTCTCAATTTTTAATTCATGAAGAGCATTGTAAGTCGGTTGTGATTGCCTGTAATACAGCATCTGCAACTTCTTATGAATTCTTGCGAGATAAGCATCTTGGTAATTTTCCTATTATAAATGTGATAGATCCTATTGTGGAGGCTATTGTAAAAGACCCATCTATAAAAAAAGTGGGACTAATCGCGACTAAGACCACAGTAGAATCAGGTGTTTATCAAGAAAAACTAAAAAGAAGAAACCCTAGTATTGAAATGAAAGTATTGGCAACTCCATTACTCGCTCCCATGATAGAAGAGGGGTTTAGTCAAGACAAGATTAGCCATACTGTAATAGAGAATTATTTATCCAATCCTAAATTTGAAAACATAGATGCATTAATTTTGGGATGCACTCATTATGTATTGATAGCGGATGAAATTAATGATTACTTTGAAGGAAAGGTTAAGTTATTTGACTCTACCGATATTTTGGCAATCAAGTTAAGAGATATATTGAATACAGAAGGATTATTATCTGAAGAGGAAAAAGGAGAGAATAAATTTTATGTTTCTGATTTGACAAAAGGGTTTGAAGAATCTGCTTCTCGATTTTATGGAGAAGATTTGAAATTACAATTGAAGAAATTGAAATAAAATTTCTTTAGAAGAATAGTTGTACATTTATTTTATAAAAATTAATAACAACTATGAAATATATCCTTTCTTTTTCAATTTTAGCTTTTGTATTTATTGGGTGTTCCTGTAAAAAGGAAGACGATAAAACGCCAGTAACTGCCACAGAAACCGATTCAGCATTTACATCAACTATAGAGATTAGTTCACTAGATTCGTTACAAATTACAGCCGATCATTACCATGTAGGGAAAGACAAGCCAGTGATTGTCTTGTGTCACCAAGCAGGATGGAGTAGAGGAGAGTACAGTGAAATTGCAGTAACATTAAATTCTTTAGGATTCAATTGTTTGGCTATTGACCAAAGATCTGGAGGAAGTATTAATGGAGTAACAAACCTAACAAACGGAAGAGCAACTGCGGCAGGAAAACCAACTGGTTTTAATGATGCAAAGCAAGATATCACAGCTGCTATTTCATGGGCTAAGAATTATTATAACCAAGATGTTATTCTTTGGGGAAGTTCTTATTCTGCTTCACTTTCTTTAGTTATTTCTAATGAGAATGCAGAGGTAGAGAAAGTCATTGTATTTAGTCCGGGAGAATTTTTGCAAGGAGTAAATGTAGAGGCAGCTGTTACGGGGCTTAATAAACCTGCTTTTTTGAGCTCATCTAAATCCGAAGCTCCAGGAGTTACTGATTTTTATACCGTGATTTCATCTACAAATAAAGTGCAATTTATTCCTACAGGAAACGGAAGACATGGTTCTTCTGCTTTGTGGTCGTCAGAGGTAGATAACGCAGAATACTGGGTAGCTGTAAAAGCGTTTTTGGGAGTTTAGCAAATATTAAAAGACATAAAAAAAACCTCAGTAAACTATGTTTACTGAGGTTTTTTTTATGATAATTTTCTAGAATTAGTTCTTCTTTCTGAAGAAGATATTCATTGGTACTCCTTCAAAATTGTACAGTTTACGTAATTGGTTTTCTACGAATCTCTTGTAATCTTCACGGATGTACTGTGGTAAATTACAGAACACAGCAAAACTTGGTGTGTAAGTAGGCAATTGAGTTACAAACTTAATTTTGATATACTTTCCTTTGTATGCTGGAGGTGGAGTTCTTTCTATTACAGGAAGTAACTTGTCGTTCAGCTCAGAAGTAGGTATTTTTTGAGTTCTGTTTTCATACACTTCAATAGATTTCTCTAATGCTTTATGTAATCTTTGTTTTGTAACAGTAGAAGTAAAGATAATTGGGACATCATTAAATGGAGCCAATCTTTTTCTTACAATTTCCTCCATTTCTTTGATGGTGTTGGTTTCTTTATCATCCACCAAATCCCATTTGTTAATTAAAACAACAACCCCTTTTTTGTTCTTTTTAATAATTTGAAATACATTCAAATCTTGATGACCAATTCCTTCTATGGCATCAATCATAAAGATACATACATCACTCTCTTCAATCGCTCTTACCGAACGTAAAGTAGAGTAAAATTCTATGTCTTCTTGCACTTTAGCTTGCTTTCTTAATCCAGCAGTATCTACCAAAAAGAAATCAAAACCATATGATTTGTACCTTGTATTTAATGTGTCTCTTGTAGTTCCGGAAATTGGAGTTACAATGTTTCTTTCTTCCCCAATCAATGCATTGATTAAAGATGATTTTCCTACGTTTGGTTTCCCAACAATTGCAAATTTTGGCACACCAGATACATCTTCGTGTTTGTGTTCTGGTTCAAAATCACCTACCATAGTATCAAGGATTTCTCCTGTTCCACTACCATTAATTGAAGATAGGTTGAAAACCTCTCCTAATCCTAAGCTATAAAACTCTGCAGACATTGTTTGGTGCAAAGGTGAATCTACTTTGTTGGCAATTAAATATACTTTTTTATCAATTTTACGAAGCAATTTTGCAACTCTCATGTCTAAATCAGTTACTCCAACCTGTACATCTACTACAAAAAGAATAGCATCTGCTTCATCCATAGCTAAGTGAACTTGCTTACGAATTTCACCCTCAAAGACATCATCAGAACCTTGTACATAACCTCCTGTATCTATCACAGAAAATTCAACTCCATTCCATTCAGCTTTCCCGTAATGTCTATCACGAGTCACTCCACTTGATTCTTCTACTATTGCTTTTCTTTCTCCTGTAAGTCTGTTAAAAAAAGTAGATTTCCCTACGTTTGGTCTACCTACTATTGCTACTATATTTGCCATTTTACTTTAGTATTAGTGAAACTAATTTGTGAATAACCAGCTTTTTAGCAAGTTGTATTGTTATCACAATTTCACTATTATTTTTATTTTTTACCTAATTAATTATCTTAAGAAGAGGGAAAATCCATCTGCTTAATCTGCAAATTTACGATTAATAGTTAAGACTGACGTATTTTCTTTTCGAATGAATACTGTTATACACCAAAATAGGCTTTATTTTAACCGATATCCATGCAGATGTAAGGTTTATTTTGTATTTTGAGGTTGATTTTGAAGCAAATGAAATTATAATTTAATTACTATCAATGCCTTTTATCTAGAAAGTGCTAAAACTATAAATACAGTATGTTTGAAAGTTTAAAAGTGCAAATAAAAATAAATGAAGACCTTTATAATAAAGATCCAGAATCTACAAAGCTGGGTAAAAATATAATTTCTAGTAGCATTATATTGATTGATAATTTGGGTTTTGAAGCTTTTACTTTTAAGAAATTGGCCATAGAAATAAACTCTACAGAGAGTTCAATTTATCGTTATTTTGACAGTAAATATTCTCTTTTACACTATTTGTATTTGTGGTATTGGAGCTGGGTAGAATATAAGTTGGTTTTTGGTATGGCGAATACAAAATCGGCAAAAGAAAGATTAATTAAAGCTATAGAGATTATTAGTTCTCCTATAGAAATAGACAATGATATCTCACATATAAATGAGGTAGTTCTGCAAAAGATTATTATTGCCGAATCTATAAAAGTTACCCATAGCAAAGGGGTAGATGAGGAAAACGAAAAAGGGCATTACAAAGTTTATAAACGTGTAATTAAGAGAATTTCTGAGGTGATAAAAGAAATAAATCCCAAATATCCTTTCCCAGGAATGTTGGCATTTACCTTGGTAGATGGCTCAATAGAGCAAGCACATTTTTCGGCACATTTAACAGGAGTTACCGAGATGAAAACAGCAAACGATACTTGTTTAATAGACTTTTACAAAGATATTATCTTTAATACTTTGAAGTGATTCCTTTCACTTAAATTCTTCTTTAAAAAAAGCTTCATATTCTTCGAATCTATGTTCACGAATGGGTCGAGTTTTTGGCTCTGTAGAGAAGTGTAGCATCAAACAAGGAGAGATAGTTTTGTACTTTTCTATGTACTCGTAACTCATCAATTCCTT